>NZ_JBSQOT010000026.1:0-28573 GCF_055117995.1 Deferrivibrio sp.
ATTTCTTTTCTTATCATAATTGTGCCTTACTGGATAATAAATCCTGACAAGACATTAAATCCCATGGTGCACCTTTTTACTGGTGGACTTATGTTAGGTGCATTTTATATGGCCACTGATATGGTAACAAGCCCTGTTACTAAAAAAGGGCAAATTATTTTTGGTATAGGTTGCGGGGTACTTACGGCAGTAATCAGGCTATTTGGCGGTTATCCTGAAGGGGTTTCATTTGCGATTTTGATAATGAATGCTTTTGTGCCTATAATTGATTTTTATATAAGACCTAAAAGTTTTGGCGAGGCTACCAATGCGTGATAACAACTTTAAAATGGTGATAGTACTTACTGTAATTGCTGCAATAGCTGCTTTTGTGTTATCTTTTGTATATTCTTCAACCAAAGATAAAATAGCAGAGGCTTACAGACAGGAATTTTTGAGGGCTCTGGTAAAAGTTTTTCCAAATTATAACAATGAGCCCGACAAAGATATTAATATTGTCGATGGTCAAAATATATATATTGCTAAAATGGATGATAAAGTTGTTGGATATGCAATCAAATCGACGAGCAGTAAGGGCTATGGTGGAGATATAGATGTACTTATAGCTGTTTCTACTGATGGTAAAATCACAGGTATTGAAATTTTAAGACACGCAGAAACACCAGGACTTGGTGATAAAATTGAGGATGAGTGGTTTAAAAACCTTTTCAAAGGGCTAACAGCAAAAGATAATATTGCTGTAAAAAAAGATGGTGGGATTATAGACCAGTTCAGTGGAGCAACCATCAGTCCAAGAGCGGTCAGCGAGGCTGTTGCAAATGGACTGAAATTTATAGATGACAAAATTTTGGGGAAGTAAAATGTCGCTAATTAAAATATTTAAAGAGGGATTGTGGAAAAATAATGCTGTTTTTAAGCAGGTTTTGGGTATGTGTCCTGCTCTTGCTGTTACAACATCTGCAATTAATGGCATTGCTATGGGTTTAGCGTCTACCGCTGTGCTTATATGTTCAAATATTGTGGTCTCAATTGTAAAGGATTACATTCCTTCAAAAGTAAGGATTCCTGCCTATATTGTAATTATTGCAAGTTTTGTGACAGTAATTGACTTGGTAATGAATGCTTATCTTCATGATATCCATAAAGTACTTGGACTTTTTATTCCATTAATTGTTGTTAACTGTATGATTTTGGGAAGGGCTGAAAGTTTTGCATCAAAGAATTCTGTTGTGAAGTCTATTTTTGACGGTATAGGTATTGGATTAGGTTTCACTTTTGCACTTTTTATTCTTGGAAGTGTGAGGGAGATATTGGGCAATGGCTCAATTCTTGGTTTTACTGTTACAGGTGAATGGTTTAAGCCGGCAATTGTTATGATTTTGCCTCCAGGGGCATTTATTGCACTGGGATTTATAATGTTTGCAATAAATTATATTGAAGATAGAAGAAAAATAAAAAATGCTCCAAAAGAGCATTGTTCAGTAGGGTAGAATCATGACAGGGCTAATATTAATATTTATCAGCGCGGTATTGGTTAATAACTTTGTCTTAAGCAGATTTTTAGGTATATGTCCATTTTTTGGTGTTTCAAAACAGCTCGAGACAGCCATCGGGATGAGTATGGCTGTTACATTTGTAATGACTGTTGCAGGTATTGTAACATGGATAATTCAATATACCGTGCTTAACCCATTCGGATTAATTTATTTGCAGACAATTGTTTTCATTCTTGTTATAGCAGCTTTGGTACAGCTGGTTGAGATGGTTATTGAAAAAACTTCACCTGGTCTATATGCTAGCCTTGGTATATTTTTGCCGCTAATTACCACTAACTGTGCAATACTTGGTGCTGCTCTTTTGAATATACAGCTTCAATATACTTTTATTCAAATGTTGGTATTTACAATAGGTTCATCCATTGGCTTTGGTCTTGCTCTGATTCTATTTGCAGGTATCAGAGAAAGGGTAGACCTGTCAGATGTTCCTAAATATTTCAGAGGTTTGCCCGTGGCGTTTATAACTGCTGGTATACTTGCACTTGCCTTTATGGGCTTTAGCGGACTTGTAAAATAGGAAGAGGTAAATAAGATGATAGAAGCTTTGGTTACGTTGGGTACAACCGGTTTTGTTGCAGGTCTTGGTCTTTTATACGCATCAAAAAAATTTGCTGTGGAAAAAGACCCAAAGGTTCAGGAGATAAATGAAATTTTGCCTGGGGCAAATTGTGGCGGATGTGGACTACCTGGATGCTCAGCCCTTGCGGATGCTATTGCAAGTGGCAAGGCTAAGCCGACATCTTGCCCCGTAGGTGGTGCAGAGCTTGCTGCAAAAATAGCCGTAATTCTGGGTGTGGAAGTTGGAGCTACGGTAAAAAATGTTGCAAGGGTCAGATGTCGCGGTGGTAAGGATAAATGCCTTGAAAAATATGATTATTATGGACCTTCTGACTGCCATAGTATTACCCTTCTGGCAGGTGGAATAAAACAGTGTACTTTTGGATGCGTTGGCGGCGGCAGTTGTGTGAAAGCTTGCAGTTTTGATGCAATCTATATGGGGGATGATAAAATCCCTGTCGTTATTGAAGATAAATGCACTGCCTGCGGAATGTGTGTGAAAGCTTGTCCAAGAAATTTGATTGAGCTTTTGCCTGTTGATAAAAAATTTGTTGTAAACTGCAGGTCAATGGATAAAGGAGCAGATACGAAAAAAGCATGCTCAGTAGGTTGTATTGCCTGCAGGTTATGTATCAAAAATTGCCCAGAAAATGCAATTGATATGGATGGTAATGTTGCCAAAATTAATCCTGAAAAGTGTGTTAATTGCGGAAAATGTGAAGAAGTTTGTCCGACGAAGGCAATAAATAGATATTAAAAAAGCCGGCCCAAAGACCGGCTTTTATTTTATTTGAATCTATAAGTTACACTGATTCCGAAAATATGAGCGTCAGCACTTTTGAACTCACCAGTCATTTGAGGTGCAGTAATTCCATAAGGAGCTTCGCTACCAACATTGTTGTTAAATGTTCTGTTTTCGTCATCAAGATAGTTGTAAGCAAAATCAATGCTTAAGTTTTCAAAATTCAGGCCAAATCCAAGTGCATAAAGCCATCTGTCTCCAGATGATACAAGTGGGTCAAGAGTCTCATCAGGAATAGGAGAGTAATCTCTTATTAATCCTGCTCTTAAATCAAGCATGTCGTTTACTTTATACTGCATACCGAATCTAATAGCCCATACATCATCCCAATCTTTAGGCTTGCTTTGAACACTACCATCTTCAAAAGTTACTTCAAGCTTGTCGTATGAAGACCAACCTGTCCACTGTCCATCAAGTTCAAAAGTAAATTTACCTAATTTATAAGATGTTCCAATGTAAAGTATATCAGGTAGGGTTAAGTTAGTCGAGCCAGTCTTTTGTAATGACATAGAGGGAGTTTGTGTTCCATCTTCAATTACTGTTCCGGTTGGAACGCTTATATCAGCGGTACCATCTTTAATTTCATGTTTGATTTTGCTTCTATAAGATATACCTGCTTTCCAGTTTTTAGTAATAGAATAATGTATCGCTATGTTATAACCATAAGCCCAGTCATCTGCACTTAGCTCAGAATCACCGTCACTATCTAAAAGAATAGTTTCGTCATTATTGTCACCATTAATATCGGCTTTTATTAATTTTAGCTTATTTGCTAAAGTTACTTCTAATTTTTGAATATCAAGACCAACTGCAATACTTAATTTGTCAGTAAGTTTGTATGCAATGTTTGGATTTAATGTTAGTGTTACGATTTCAGCCTTTGTACCACCTGTGATGTATCTACCTTCCCAGTCGCTTGGCCATTCGGTAGCAAGACCATAGTTGGAAAAAGTTCCAAATCCAACGCTAACTCTGTCGGTAGCCTTAAGTGTAGCATAAAAAATGGGGATATAAAAAGTTTGTTTTTTTGCATCTGTTGACTTTCCAGTTTGGTCACTGTCAAATGTTACAGTAGGTGTGATAGGAGAAAGACCAAGAGAAATTTGAGCACCTTCAAGTTGAGTGATTCCGGCAGGGTTATAATAAACAGCATCAGGGTTATCAGCCTGAGCAACAAAAGCTCCACCCATCCCAAGTGATTTTACACCCTGTTCATTGATTTGAAAACCGTTTGCAAAAACCAATGCAGGAAGGGTAATTAAAGTAAAAAGTAAAAACAGTTTGTGAAAAAATGATTTTTTCATATGACCTCCTTCAAAATTATAGCACTTTATAATATATAATTTTTAATAATCCAAGATTTATTTTTTAATTATAAAATTATGTTTTGATATGAATGACTATTCAACCTTTTGTAAAATAAGTCTAATTTTTAATTTTGTTGGATTATTTTATGATTTAACCGTTAAGATATTTTTGTAATTAAATTTTATTTTATTTTATTTGTTGAATATTTTATTATATATAAAATGCGTGCGCACCTGTAGGGCACGGGATATAAGACTTATTTGTTGTTAGATTATTTGTATTGTCTAACAATATGATATTTAATCCTGTTTTTGGTTTAAACATTATATATTGGAGTAGTACTTTAAGTTATTTTTTGGGTTTATCCGGTGCAAGTTTTTGTCCGATGTAATAAAATTTATTGATTATAGCATCTGCCTTTTCCTTTTCAATTTCAATATATTCAAATGTCAGCCCGGAGAAAATGTATTTATTGCCGTCAAGCTTTGCTTTTGTAGTATATTTCCCGGAAAGTTCAATTTCCTCTCCGTCTTTAAGATTTATAATTTTGAAAGCGTCTTTTCTTGAAATAATTATTGCATTTGGAAATTTACCTTCGCTAACATTATCGTCGATTATCAATGTCCTTTTCATTTTGCACCTCTTGTTTAATTTTACCAAAATGAAAAAATAATTTCAAATAATGTTTTTAATTTTTGTAAATGATGCTAAAATATATCATCAAATTTGGTGGAGGTAAATATGGAAAGAAAAGGTTTGATAACTATGAAAGGCAATCCTGTTACACTTTTTGGGAATGAAGTCAAAGTGGGAGACAATGCTCCGGACTTTAATGTTGTAGATATGGGGCTTGCTCCTAAATCCTTGCAGGACTATAGTGGTAAACTGAAGATAATTAGTGTTACCCCTTCACTTGATACCCCTGTATGCGATATGCAGATGAGGACGTTTAATGAAAAAGCATCCAAATATAAAGATGCTGTGGTGCTTAATATCAGTATGGACTTGCCGTTTGCGATAAAAAGATTTTGTACGACTGCAGGGATTGAAAATGTGGTAGGGCTTTCTGACTATAAGGATGCAAGTTTTGGCCAAAACTATGGGCTGCTTATTAAAGAGCTCAGGTTACTTGCAAGAGCGGTATTGGTGATAGATAAAGATGATAAAATTGTTTACTATGAACTTGTAAAAGAGGTAACTGAGCATCCTGATTATGAAAAATTGTTTGCTTTTTTGGATAATCTTTAAATTGTTATGGGGCAGCTTGCCCCGTCTTTGACCTCATAATAAAATATTTTTTTGATTAGACTCTTCTATGTTGCGTTAATTCTGAATACCAAAAAGTATATTTATAAAATCTCATAGAGTTTTGATTAATTTTATTGAAAATTAAAAATATTTATATAGATTAATGTAAATGGATATTAAAATAAAATATGTTTTTAAAACTTGACAAATTATCTTTTTACTTGTATTGAATGAATGCTCGTTCATAAAAATAAGGGGGCTTTATGTTGGAGTTTGAATTTAAAACTTTACCGCAAATTATGAAAAAAAACTCTGAAATTTACCCTGATAAGCCTGCTTTCAGGTTTAAGAGAAAGGGGAAATGGGAAGATATTACCTTTAAACAGTTTTATATTAAAGTAATGATGGCTGCCAGAGGTTTAATGAGGCTTGGTGTCAAACAGGGTGATAAAATTGCGATTCTTTCTGAAAACAGACCATTTTGGGCTGAGGCAGATTTTGCAATACTCTCTATTGGCGCAATAAATGTGCCTATTTACCCTACCAGTACACCGGAGCAGATTAAATACATTTTGAATCATTCTGAAGCAAAGGTATTGTTTGTTTCTAATAGGACTCAGTATAATAAGATATTTCAGATCAAGGATGAATTAAAATTCCTTGAGCGTGTTGTGACTTTTGACAGGTTTCTTACCCATAAAATTTTTCCGGCTGATTCTATGTTGCAACTAATGGAGATTTCTGAAGATCTTGACCCTGTTGATGAGGCGGCAATTGAAAATGTTTACAGCAATATGGATACAGAAGAGGTGGCGACAATTATTTATACTTCAGGGACTACAGGTACTCCAAAAGGGGTGTTGTTGACGCACTATAATTTTATATCTGAAATTATACTTGGCACCAAAAAAATCCCAGAAGTCAACAAGGATGATATCTTTTTAAGTTTTCTTCCTTTAAGCCATGTTTTAGAGCGGGCAGTTGGTTATTATATACCGTTTTACAGAGGAGCAACAATTGCTTATGCAGAAAGCATTGAAAAAGTGCCGGATAACCTGGTTGAAATTAAACCGACTGCAATGGTTAGCGTGCCAAGACTTTTCGAAAAGATGTATTCCAGGATATTTGAAAATATTCACTCAATGCCTACATTCAAAAAAAACCTTATCCATGCAGGTATAAAGGTTTCCCAAGAGTATGTCCATAAGAAATATATAGAGGGTAAAAGAGATAACTTTCTTAGAATGAAAAGGAAGTTTTTTGACAGGTTGATTTTTAGCAAGATAAGGGAAAGACTTGGTGGTAAAATAAGATATTGTGTTTCAGGTGGTGCTCCCCTTGATAAGACGATAAATGAGTTTTTTTGGGCGATAGGTGTTCCTATTTTTGAAGGATACGGCCTCACAGAAACAAGCCCGGGAGTTTGTATCAATAATTTTACACACGTAAGATTTGGCTCAGTTGGGACGCTGTTTGAGGAAACGTATGCAAAGTTGGGAGAACAGGATGAATTGCTACTAAAGGGGCCGATGGTGACAAAGCTTGGATACTTTAAGAATGAAGAGGCTACAAAAGAGGCGTTTACAGAGGATGGATGGTTTAAGACCGGGGATGTAGGAAGGATAGATGAAGATGGCTTTATTTATATTGTAGACAGGCTGAAGGAGCTGATAATTACATCAGGTGGCAAGAATATAGCACCTCAGCCGATAGAAAATGAACTAAAGCTGGATAAATATATAAGTAATGCATTTGTGTACGGTGACAAAAAGCCTTATCTGACTGCAGTAATTGTACCTAACTTTGAGAGACTTTATGAATTTACAAGAGAGAATAAGTTAAACTATCTTGATGCATCAGATCTTGTCACCAAAGAAGAGATACTAAAATTATATCAAAGCAGGATAGATGAGGTGAATAAAAAACTTGCCAAATATGAAACAATCAAAAAATTTGTTCTTGTGCCAGTTGAGTTTACCATAGATGGTGGTGAGTTGACACCTACTTTGAAACTTAAGAGAAGGGTAATATATGAAAAATATAAAGATAAGATTGAGTGCCTTTATGATGAAAATGGTGATTGTTTTACTTGCACGTAAAGATAAAGTGTGCTATAAGTAAGTGAATTACTGTTCAGTATAATAAAATATGGAGGACTGTGATGAAGCAAATTAAAAAGGCTGCAGTTTTGGGTGCCGGCGTAATGGGGGCAACTATTGCCGCACACCTTGCAAATGCCGGGCTTGATGTTGTAATGCTGGATATAGTTCCAAGAGAGCTTTCAGAAGAGGAAAAGGCTCAGGGGGTTACGGAAAGTGACAAAAGATTCAGAAACAGGATAGTCAACAATGCTTTGAATAACCTCATATCAATGAAGCCTGCTGCATTTTATCTTAAGGATTTTGCTAAAAATATAAAAGTAGGTAATTTCGAAGATGACATGCACCTTATTTCTGACTGTGACTGGATTGTAGAAGTAGTTGTGGAAAATATGGAAATCAAGAAAAAGCTTTTTGTGGAAAAGGTTGTTCCTAATCTCAAGAGGGATGATGTTATTATTTCAACAAATACAAGTGGCTTATCTGTAAACACAATGGCAGAGTTTTTACCTGAAAAGATAAGGCCAAATTTTTTGGTGACTCACTTTTTCAATCCGCCAAGATATATGAGGTTGATGGAAATAGTGCCATCCAGATACACTTCTGATGAAGTTGTTAATTTTATGTCCGAATTTATCAGTAAACGTTTAGGTAAAGGTATCGTATATGCCAAGGATACAGCTAATTTTATAGGTAACAGGATTGGCGTTTACGTTATCTACTCTGCGTTCAAACATCTCATGGATCTTGATATGACTGTTGAGGAAGCTGACCAGGCGGCAGGACCTGCAATAGGTATGCCAAGAACAGCCATTTTTAAATTGGCTGACCTTGTAGGTATTGATACTATTGTTCATATCGGTAAAAACTCTTACGAACTTTTAAAGGAAGATGATGAAAGAGATATCTATAAGATACCTGAATTTCTTCAGAAAATGGTTGATAGCGGACTTTGGGGGAATAAATCAA
The DNA here is from genome assembly GCF_055117995.1 of Deferrivibrio sp. NCBI lineage: Bacteria > Pseudomonadati > Deferribacterota > Deferribacteres > Deferribacterales > Deferrivibrionaceae > Deferrivibrio > Deferrivibrio sp. The sequence continues at coordinate 8,541 of NZ_JBSQOT010000026.1, forward strand.
AACAGGGGTTTTATAAAAAAGTCAAAAATGAGTCAGGAAGAGTTACTCTTTACTATGATCTCAAGGACGGACAATTTAAGGAATCTGTTAAACCTAAATTTGCATCGGTAGGCCAAACAAAACAGCTTGATGATGTAAGACAGAAGATAAAGGTAATGGTAAATGGGAATGATAAAGCTTCCCAGTTTGCATGGAGGCTTTTGAGAGATGGCCTTATCTACACGTTCAAAAGAATCCCTGAAATATCAGACGATATTGTAAATGTAGATAACGCGATGAAGTGGGGTTATAACTGGGAGCTTGGGCCATTTGAAATATTTGATGCAATAGGTGTCAAAGAATTTGTTAAAAAATGTGAACAAGATGGTGTTGCTGTACCAGAGGCTCTTAAAAACATTGAGTCATTTTATAAATTTGAAAATTCAAAGCAGTACTATTATGACATAATTGCAGGTGAGTATAAGGAACTTGAACAGAAAGAAACCACTATAAATCTTAATATTTTAAAAAGACAGGGTAAAGTTGTTGAGAGTAATAAAGGTGCTTCAATAATTGATCTTGGTGACGGCGTTTTCTGCCTTGAATTTCATTCCAAGATGAATTCTATAAGCGGTGATATTCTTTCAATGACTAAAAAAGCTGTCAAGCGTGCCGAAGAGGAAGGTGTTGGGTTGGTGATAGCTAATCAGGGGAAGGCATTTTCTGTAGGTGCAAATCTGGCAATGCTTGCAGTTGCAATAGCTGAAGGTGCCTTTGATGATATCAATATGATGGTTAAAGCATTTCAAGATGCTGCAATGGCTATAAAATACTCACACGTTCCTGTAGTTGCAGCTCCATTTAATATGACTCTTGGTGGAGGGTGTGAGTTTTGTCTTCATGCCGATGCCATAAATGCTCACGCAGAAACTTATATGGGGCTTGTCGAAATAGGTGTTGGTCTTCTTCCGGCAGGAGGAGGCACCAAGGAGATGGCCATTAGAGCAATTCAGGAAGCAGAAAAATTTAATACTGACGTTTCCCCTTTTATATTTAAAAACTTTATGAATATAGCAATGGCTAAAGTGTCAATGGGTGCTTATGAGCTTTATGAACTTGGATATATGGATGATAACGATACAGTTACTATGGATATTGACAGACTTATTTATGATGCAAAAATGAAAGTTATTGCTATGTCAAAAAATTATAGACCTAAAAAACCACTTACCGAACTGAAGGCGCCTGGAAGAAGTGTGGCTGCAAGTATTAAGAGTCAGTTATGGAATATGAAGATGGGTGGATTTATAACTGAGTATGAAGAGTATTTGGGTTCGATGATTGCTGATGTAATTACCGGTGGTGATGTAAATGCCGGGACTTTGATATCTGAAGAGTACCTGCTTAAGCTTGAAAGAGAAACTTTTGTAAAACTGTGTACTCAGAAGAAAACAATAGAGCGTATTCAACATATGTTGAAGAAAAATAAACCTCTTAGAAACTAATCAAGGTGGAGGAGATAAAATGAGAAATGCATATATTGTAAAAGCTTACAGGACTGCGGGCTGTAAAGCCAAAAAAGGGAAATTTAAAGATATGAGGCCGGATGATTTGGCAGGAGCTGCTATAAAATATCTGGTTGAAAAAACAGAAATAGATCCAATGACAATTGATGATGTAATTATTGGATGCGCTTTTCCTGAAGCAGAGCAGGGGATGAATATGGCAAGAGTTGCTTCATTTAAAGCTGGTCTGCCAATTGAAGTTCCGGCTGTGACAGTAAACAGATTTTGCTCAAGTGGGCTGCAAACTATTGCAATGGCAGCTGAAAGAATAATGGCTGGGTTTGCTGACTGCATTATCGCAGGTGGTGCAGAATCAATGACTATGGTGCCAATGGGTGGTAATAAATATAGTGCCAATCCATCACTTGTAGCTGAATGGCCTGAAACTTATGCGTCAATGGGGGTGACAGCTGAGCTTGTAGCTGCTAAATATAATATATCAAGACAAGAACAGGATGAATTTGCCTACAATAGTCATATGAAAGCTATTAAGGCTATAAATGATGGAAAATTTGCTGAAGAAATTGTTCCTGTTGAAGTAGAATACACATCTGTTGACGAAAAGAATAAGGTAAGAAAAGTCAAAGAAGTAGTTACAATTGATGATGGAGCAAGAGCTGATACATCTATTGAAGGGCTTGCAAAACTAAAACCGGTTTTCAAGGTGGACGGGAGTGTAACTGCCGGTAACTCTTCACAGATGACAGATGGAGCTGCAGCTGTGCTTGTGGTAAGTGAAGAATATTTAAAAAAGACAGGACTCAAACCTATTGCGAAATTTATAAGTTTTGCTGCTAAAGGTGTGGCTCCGGAAATTATGGGGATTGGGCCTGTTGCTGCAATTCCTGCTGCCCTTAAAATGGCTGGCCTTGAGCTAAAAGATATTGGGCTTATTGAGCTAAATGAAGCATTTGCAGCACAATCACTTGCTGTATTGAATGAACTCAATATTAATCCTGATATAGTAAATGTAAATGGTGGTGCAATTGCACTTGGTCACCCTCTTGGCTGTACTGGCTCAAAATTGACTGCAACTCTTCTAAGTGAAATGCAAAGAAGGGATGTAAAATATGGAATGGTTAGTATGTGTATCGGTGGCGGTATGGGTGCTGCAGGAATTTTTGAATTGTTAAAATAATGATATAAAGGAGAATACTATGGAAAAGAAACTTTTAAAAGGTGCTGAATATTTACTGACTGAAGTTTCAAAAGATGATGTTTTTACCCCTGAGGATTTCAGCGACGAGCAAAAGCAGATTGCTGAAACTACTGAAGAATTTGTGACAAATGAGGTAATGCCTGATATTGAAGCTATTGACCAGCAGGACTTTGACAAAGTTGTGGCTCATATGAAAAAAAGCGGTGAGCTTGGGCTTTTAATGATTGATGCGCCTGAAGAGTACGGCGGACTTGAGCTTGATAAAGCAACAAGTATGCTGGTTGCTGAAAAGATTGCACCAAGTGGTTCTTTTTCTGTAGCTTATGCTGCTCATACAGGTATTGGAACTTTGCCGCTTGTGTATTACGGTACAAAAGAGCAAAAAGATAAGTATCTTGAAAAAATTATTACTGGAGAATGGATTGCTGCATACTGTTTGACTGAGCCCGGCTCAGGAAGTGATGCTCTTGGTGCAAAAGCCACTGCAACTTTAAGCGAAGATGGAAAATACTATATTTTAAACGGTACAAAGCAGTTTATTACAAATGCGGGCTTTGCTGATCTTTTTACTGTTTTTGCTAAGATTGATAAAGAGCATTTTACGGCATTTCTTGTTGAAAGGACTTTTGAGGGCTTAGAGCTTGGTCCTGAAGAGAAAAAAATGGGTATCAAAGGCTCTTCAACTCGTCAGGTTATTTTAAATAACTGTAAAGTGCCTGTAGAAAATGTTCTTGGTGAAGTTGGAAAAGGGCATAAGATTGCTTTTAACGTTCTTAATGTTGGAAGGTTTAAGCTTGGTGCTGCTGTAAATGGTGCTGCTAAATATGCACTTTCTGAAGGTATTAAATACGCTAACGAAAGAAAGCAGTTTAACCTTCCTATCAGTAAATTTGGAGCAATAAAAGAAAAAATTGCTGATATGACTGCTTATGTTTACGCTTCAGAATCACTTATTTACAGACTTGCAGGTCTTTTGGACGACAAACTTGCAACAATAGACAAAAATATTGATAACTATTATGAAGAATATCAGAAAGGGATTGAAGAGTATGCTATTGAATGTTCTATTTCAAAGGTATTCTGCTCTGATGTCCTTGCAAAAGTAGTTGACGAAGTTGTTCAAATATTTGGTGGATATGGTTTTATCCAAGAGTATCCTGCTGAAAGATTTTACAGAGACGAAAGAATCAATAGAATTTTTGAAGGGACAAATGAGGTTAACAGACTTCTAATTCCAGGAATGATGTTAAGACGTGCAATGAAAGGTGAATTGCCATTCCAGAAAGAGGCAATGAAGGCAATAGAAGCACTTATGACGCCGTCATTTGATGAAATTGATACAGATGCACCTTTTGCAGTTGAAAAAGAGTTACTGAAAAACTTAAAGACACTTTATCTTGTAGTTTCCGGAGCTGCAGCTCAAAAATTTATGGATAAAATTGTTAAAGAGCAGGAAACACTTTTGGCGTTAGCTGATATTGCTATTCAGATTTTTGCAATCGAAAGTGCTGTGCTTAGAGCTGAAAAGAATCTTGGCAAAGTAACTGAGAAGAAAGCTGTACTTATGGCTGATGCCGTTAAGGTGTTCACATTTGATGCAGTTGAAATTATTGCTAAGGCTGCAAGAAAGGCTGCTTTCTTTGTAGAAGAGGGGGATAACCTAATGATGATTTTAAGCGGTATCAGAAGATTTACAAAGTATGATGCTACAGGCCTTCTTCAGGCTAAGAGAAATTTGGCAGCTGCAGCTATTGAAGCTGAAAAATACGTATTTTAATAAAGGGGCTATTAGCCCCTTTTTCTAACTATTATGATTGAAAAATATACTGTAAACACGCCTTATCCGGTTGGGCCTGTACATTTTTATGTAAAGAAGTATGATGATTTTGATGTGCTTTTTGACACAGGACCCTTTACTGAAGAGGCGAACAAATACCTGAAAGAAAATGTAAATCTTGGCAAATTAAAGTATACATTTGTTACCCATTGTCATGCTGACCATTACGGGCTTATAGATTTTCTATCAAAAAATTCTGACAGCAAAATAATATTGTCCAGGCACGATTATTTAAGATTTTTAAGGTTTGAAGAGAGAAAAAATGGATTTTTAAATATTATTAAAGATTTCGGTTTTTCTTCGGATGAAATTAATATTATTGAAAACGTTTTGGTAAGATTTAAAAACGAAGTTCCCATGCCTGAAAATATCACTTTGCTTGAAGAATCAATGGATATACTTAAAAACCTTGAAATTAACTATATCCCCTGCCCAGGCCATTCTCAGAGTGATATTGTTTATCTTGTTGATAATTGTGCCATAACCGGTGATGTTGTGCTGAGAGATATATTTCAGACACCTCTTCTTGATGTGAATATTCAGGATTTTAAAAGTAGATTTTTAAATTATGATGAATTTTGCAAGACTATATTAAAACTAAAAAATATTGAAGAAAGAGTTTTCTTGCCGGGACACCGGGACTATATAGATAGTGTAGATGAGAGAATTTTGTTTTACTTGAATAAACTCATTGAAAGAACTTTATTTATAATGGAAGATTTGAAAAATGATGGTGTTTATCCCGTATTGAAAAAGCTGACAGGAAGTATTTACGAAAGCCCACTGAAATCTTACCTGAAACTTTCTGAAATAGTGTTTATAGATGACTTTATAACCAATCCGGAAAAAATTGTAAAATCACTTGAAGATATAAAAATTTACAATCAGTTGGAAATGCAATTTGATAAACTTTTCAGGAGGAAATAAAATGTCCTATAATTTTTTTGAAATAACCAAAGAAGGGAAGGTGGGGCTTGTAAAATTCAACAATGGAAAAAAGATGAATGCGTTAAACTGGTATTTTTGGGAAGAGCTTCCTGAGGTCGTAGATGAGATTGAAAATGACAAAGATATTAAGGTAGCTGTTTTTTATTCTGATGTTAAAGATTTTTCAATAGGGCTTGATATTTATGATTTTGGTGAAAGATTTCAGGATCTCATATTTACCAATGATAAACAAAGGCTTTATGAGACAATAAAAATAATGCAGGAAGGGATGAACAGAATTGAAAAAGGGAAAAAGATTTATATATCGGCTGTCAATGGCTATTGTATCGGGGGAGCATTGGATTTTATTGCTGCGTGTGATTTGAGGTTTTGCTCCAAAAACGCTGTTTTCTCACTCAGAGAGACAAAACTTGGAATTGTTGCCGATATGGGTTCTTTACAAAGGCTTCCATACATTATAGGTTTTGGCAATTTAAAATATCTGGCTTTCACCGGAAAGGACATTGATGCGAAAAAGGCCTATGAAATCTCATTGGTTTCGGAGGTTTTTGAAAATGAGTCATTGCTACAAAATACAATGGAAATAGCAAATGAGATTGCTGATAATCCATATGAAACCCTGGCAGGGTGCAAACAGATAATAAACAATATCATCAAAGAGGATATCAACAATTCTCTTGAAGATGTTGCAATGTATAATAAAGAAAATCTCAATTTTATGAAAGTGATATCGAGGTTCAGTGAAAAATTGAAAGGGGGAAAGTAATGATCAAAACGGAAATTAGAGATAATATTGCATATATTATTTTGGATAACGGAGAAAATAAACAAAATATTGAATTTGCGGTTAAATTGCTTGAAGCTCTTGATGAAGTAGAAAAAAATAGCGATGCCACTGCTTTGGTAATTACATCGAGCGATGAAAAAAATTGGTCACAGGGCGTAGATTTGAATTTTATAATGAGCAGATTTGCATCAAAAGATTTTCAGAGTATAAAAGATTTTTTAAATAAAATGAATGAAGTTTTCAAAAAAATCCTTTCATATCCTATACCTGTGATTGCAGAAATAACCGGTCATGCTTTTGGAAACGGTGCACTGCTTGCCTGTGCGTGCGATTTTAGGTTTATGAAAAATGATAAAGGATTTTTCTGTTTTCCGGAAGTGGACGTAAAAATACCCTTTTTACCTTCAATGGTGGAATATGCAAAAAAAGCTGTTGGGTTTAAAGTACTGCAGGATATGCTTTTGACCGGGAAAAGACTGACAGCCCGTCAGGCTGAAGAATATGGGATATTAAAGAGCTTTGACGATTTAGAGTCACTTAAAAACGGAGTTTTTGAATTTGCAAAAGGGATGAATAAAGGAAGAAATATTTATAAAGAGCTTAAACTAAGGATGTATAAAGATGTTTTGAAAAGCTTTGAAGAGGATAAAAATTATATTGAAAATCTGCTGATATATTATCCTTAAATTTATATGTTAACTGCCGCAAAAAAATGCGGCAGTTTTTATTTTGATTTGACACAGTCTAACATTAATTGTAAAATTGGCAATGGTGAATGGGAAGAAAGTAAGCTTTATTTCTTATTTAATCAGATATTTTTTAATAGTTATATCTATTGTTGGCGTAATTGTTATATCAACTCTCGTATTTTTCTCGTATTATCAATATATTATAAATATTCAAAACACTAAAAATGAGTATCTTGAATACCAGAAAAAGTTAATCAAGAGTAAGGTGGATGATATCCTTGAATCCATTAACTTTTCCGTTTCAGAAAGTAAGAGAAAAGCAAGAGAAGTTGTAAAGTCAGAAGTTGAAACTGCTTCAAAAATAGCCTCAAATCTATACAAAAAGTACATAAACCTTATAGGAAAACAAGCTACTTTGACTATCGTTAAGGAATCTCTGAGAGAGATAAGATATAACAATGGTAGAGGGTATTTTTTTGCAATAGATATGGATGGAAATGAAATTTTAAATGCTGACAAGCCTGAATTGGAAGGGACAAATTTAAGTTTTATCAAGGATTCAGAAGGGCGTTTTGTCGTTAAAGATATGATTGATATAGCCAAAAATAAAAAAGAAGGTTTTTACGAGTATATATGGTCAAAGCCCGGCATGGAGGGGAATAAGTTTAAGAAGATATCCTATATCAAATATTTGCCCGAACTTGGATTAATAATTGGCACCGGAGAATATATTGAAGATATCATCGAAGATGCAAAAAAAGATATTCTTGCTAAAGCTTCGAATGTCAGATTTGGTAAATCCGGCTATATTTTTATTTTTGACTTTGAAGGTACATATCTTGTCCACATAAAAAAGGAATTAATTGGCAAAACAAGATTCTGGTATGTGGATAAAGATGGTGTGCAGGTGGGGAATGAACTACTAAAACTCTCTTTACAGCCTGAAGGGGGATATTTAAGCTATTACTGGCTAAGAGGGCAAGATGAGTATGTAAAAAAAATTGCATATGCAAAGGCATTTCCGCAGTGGAAATGGGTAATTTGCTGTGGGCTTTTTGAGGATGAAGTAAATGAAATATTAATCGAAAAAGAAAAAGAGTTTTCTGCTGACCTCAAAAGGCAGTTGGTATTTATTTTGTTGATTCTTATTGGTGTTTTGACTTCATTTTATCTGTTTTCATTTTATTATACAAGGCTTCTTAGAAAAGACGAAGGTGGAATTCTTGATATTATAAAGGATAATTCAGATAATTTTGAAATAAAAAATTTTCCTTTTAAATTTTCAGAGTTTGAAAGAATAGGGGACAGTATTGTCAGATACAAAATTGAGATAGAAAAGTTTAAAAGTGAGTTGTTGGAAAAGAATGAAGAATATAAGCGTCTTATTGAATTTTTGCCGCTTCCTGTAACCATTATTTCAAATGATAAATATCTTTTTGCCAACAATGAAGCCCTTGAAATGCTTAAAATTTCCCGGGGTGAAATTTATAAATATTCGCCATATGATTTTATTTACGGGGAAAAATCCTGTTTCTCTGATTTATTGAAATCTGATAGCCATATTTTAAACAGATTACTCTTTTTAAAAGACACCACCGGGAGAATATTTGAAGTGGATGTGACATCAACTAAAATTTTATATGAAGGGAATCCGGCTGTATTGTGTGTCTATAAAGATTTAACAGAAATAAAATGCGCATATGAACAGATTGAAAGGGATAAAGAGCTTATTGAAAAGGTTCTTGAAAATATAGGCGATGCAGTGATTGTACTTGATGGGAATAAAAATATTGTAATGCTCAACAGCTTTGCTGAAAGTCTAAAGAGTTTTGGAAATTGCAAATCTTTTTCAGAATGTTTTAAGATTTACAATGATGATGATTTGGTTACTGAAGATATATTATCAGGCATCTATGATAAATCTTCTGATGAACATCTTTTTAAAAAGGCTTTCAGATTGGAGAAAAATCACGAAAGTTTAATAGTTTCTATTTCAGTATCAAAAATTTATACCGATGATGGTGATATTGATTTAGCGATTGTTGTTATAAGGGATTTGACCAGTGTAATCAACAATGAAAGAAGTATAAACCAGATAGCAAGAATAGAGTCTCTTGGTCAACTTGCAGGTGGTATTGCACACAACTTTAACAACGTGCTTGCAGCCGTGTTGAATTCGATCGAGATTATAAGACTTCATCTTATTGACAATCCTGAGATTAAATCCCTGACTGATGATGTAAAAGAAACTGTTAGAAAGGCAAAATCCATTACGGGACAATTGATAGCTTTTGCAAAAGGTGGAGAGCCAGTTAAGACTCACTTTAATCTCAACAAAACTGTAAGTGAGATAATGAAAGTTGTTTTATCAGGTGCTAATGTTATAACCAATATAAACCTTTACTTAAAGCCTTTAATCGTTTACGGAGATGAAGGTCAGATTAGTCAGGTAATACAGAATATGCTTATTAATGCTTTGCAGTCAATGGACAAAAAAACAAATATTTTGAGAGTCCACACGAGATATTGTGAAATGGATAAAGACACTTTGGTCGGTGAATATGCTGTACCCAAAGGGCGATATGCTGAAGTTATAATAGAGGATAACGGTTGCGGTATTGATGAGAAAATTAAGAAAAAGATTTTTGACGCATATTTTACTACAAAGCAAGATGGTACTGGGCTTGGGCTTTCGTCATCTTTGAGTATTATAAATAAACATGGTGGTCACATAACCTTTAAAAGTGTTCCGGGTACAGGGACAACTTTTTTCATATATCTACCTCTTGCTGATAACAGTACTGTTTCAAACAATGAGGACGAACATATTGAAGATATAACTACCAAATTTAATGGAATACTTGTGATGGATGATGATAGATTTGTGAGAAATAGCCTTGGTCTTATGTTGAAAAACTTTGCATTAAGAGTCTTTAAAAGCAGTCATGGCGAAGAGGCCATTAAAATCTTGAGGGAGAATATCAAGGATATCCAGGTGGCAATTCTGGATTTGACTGTTCCCGGGAAAATGGGCGGACTTGAATGTCTTAAATATCTTAAAGAAATAAAACCTGAGCTTGTTTGTGTGGTAAGTTCAGGTTATTTTGACGATCCTGTGCTTGGAAATTTTAAAGAATACGGTTTTGATGGAGTCTTAACAAAACCTTACACTATTGAATCATTAAAAAAAGTCTTATGTGAAATTTCTGGAAAGTGCAAAGACGTAGGTTAAATTTTAACTGGTTTCCCAGATTTATCAAGATTTACAAAGGTGATTTCTGTAGAAAATGCATGAAATTCATCAGAGTCAGGCGAAGGTGGTTTGGCAAAAACATTGACTTCATAGGTAACTGAAGTATTGCCTTTCTTTATATTTTTTATGTGAAATCTCAAGATACTTCCATTTTCCACCCTTTTTTTGAAATTTATATCATTCAAAGCGACAGTTACAAATGTAGCGGCCGGGTACTCAAGGGTTGCTGCAAGCCATGCATACTCATCAATCCATTTTAATAAAACACCGCCAAACAGATAACCGTGATGATTTAAATGTTCGGGTCTTACAAGAGCGTAAGTTTCCATCACTATGCCTCAAAATTATCAACAAAATATTTCAATTTATCAATAGAGTCATTATTTTCTATAACAATATCACATTTGTCTCTCAACAATATGATTTCATTTTCCGCAGGGTGGTTTTCAATAAAATCAAGTCCTAACTTTTGTGCCCTCTGTTTTCTTATTTCCGGGTTTGCTTCTATATAAATCGTGTAAAATCCACTTTTTTTGGTTGCTTCAAATTCCAAAACTTTGCGCACGTCATCACAAAAAAGGTTGTCCTGACAATTTGTTGCTCTTTTAATAAAATCTTTTACAAAATAATCCTGCCCGAAATATTTTCTGACAGCTTCTCCTAAATCCTGCATAAATCCTCTGTTTTTTGGGACACCCAACAATTCATTGATTTGATAAAGTTTATCTATAAACTTTATCTCTTTTCCACCAAACTTTGCAATAAAAAGCTCTTTTAATGTTGTTTTACCTGCGCATTGTTTGCCTGTGATTGCTATTTTCATTATAAACCCCTAAATATTATAGAAATTATAATATAAAATTAAAAAAAATGAAATCAATTGTTGCAATTTGGTGTGATACTGCTAATGTAATTAAAAAGGGGTGATTACCCCAAAAATGTTGAGGTGATTTATGTCAGTACAAAAAAATTCAAAAATCAAATTCCACTATTCTGTGGCAATTGAAGACGGAACTATTGTTGATTCAACGATAGATGAAAGTCCATTGGAAGTTCAACTTGGAAGCGGCGAGCTTTTACCAAAGCTTGAAGAAGGTCTTGTGGGAATGGCTCAAGGTGAGGAAAAGCAAATTACGCTTTTACCGGAAGATGCTTTTGGACCTGTTTTGGAAGATGCTATTACAGAAATTCCAAGGGGTAATATTGAACTTGATGAGTCTGTTGAGGAAGGTATGTATATTGACCTGAGCGATGAAAAAGAACAGATGTACAGAGGGCTTGTAAAGGAGATGAATGATGAGTTTGTTACTATTGACTTCAATCATCCTCTTGCCGGAAAGACCCTTACTTTCAGTGTGAAGGTGGAAGAAATTTTGTAATTTTCTTAGGTTTTGAATTGCAACTACAAGAGGCTCCGCATCCGCAGGAGCCTTTTTTTGTCCTTTTTATCATAAAGATAAATAGAAGAAAGAAAATAAACGTAAAAAAGAATATTATAACAAAATATTTCATCTAACTTCCAAAATCGTCAAATCTTATATTTTCTTTCTCTACTCCAAGGCTATCGAGCATTTCAAGGACTGATTCCAGCATCATGGGAGGGCCGCAAAGATAATATTCCACATCTTCAGGTGCAGGGTGGTTTTTCAAATAATTTTCATACACTACTGTATGGATAAACCCTGTGTAACCTGTCCAGTTATCCTCTGCAAGGGGTTGGCTTAATGCTACATTCCAAGAAAAGTTTTCATATTTGTTTGCAAGTTCATCAAAATCTTCTTTGTAGAAGATTTCTTTAAAACTTCTTGCTCCATACCAGAAACTGATTTTTCTTTTAGAATTAAGCCTGATTAGTTGATCAAAAATAATTGATCTAAGTGGTGCCATACCGGCTCCACCACCTATAAATACCATCTCAGCATCAGTATCAGATGCTTTAAACTCTCCAAAAGGTCCCATAATAGTAACTATATCACCCGGTTTTCTGCTAAAAATATAAGAAGAACCTTTCCCCGGAGGTATGCTTAGGTCGTAAAGAGGTGGAGTAGCTATTCTGACATTTAGCTTTATAATCCCTTTTTCGAGGGGGAAATTAGCCATTGAATAAGCTCTGATTACTTCTTCCTCTACTTTGGACCTTAGTTGGAAAAGACCTGTTTTCTCCCAGTCTTCAATATACTTTTCGTCAATGATAAAATCTTTGAAATGGGTTTCATATGGGGGGACAACTATTTGAATATAACCACCTGCTTCAAAATCAAGGTCAACCCCTTCAGGCAGTTTTAACGTAAATTCTTTTATATATGTTGCCACATTATTGTTTGATATGACTTCACATTCCATCTTTTTGGCACTGAAAATTTCAGGAGGAAGTTCAATTTTAAGATCTTTTTTTACCGGCAGCTGGCAGGACAGTCTGTACCCTTCTTTTGCCTGTTTTTTGTTTATATGTGTTTTTTCAGTGGGCAAAAGTTTATCGTCGTTGTCAAGCACTTTTACTTTACATTGTCCGCAAGAGCCACCACCGCCACAAGCAGAAGAAACAAATATCTGGTTGCTTGCAAGTGCATTGAGCAGCTTTTCACCAGGATTTACCACAATGGGATTTGCTGTATCGTTATTAATAATAACTTTTAGCTTACCTTGAGGTACAAGTCTCTTTTTGGACTCTATAATTAGCCCCACCAAAATAAGGATAATTAAAGTGAAAAATATTACTCCCAAAAATACTATTATCATTAATTCACCTGTTTACAATTTGATTCCTGAAAATAACATAAACGCAATTGCCATAATACCGGCAACGATAAAAGTTATCCCTATCCCATCAAGACCTTTTGGTACATCAGAATATTTCATTTTTTCCCTTATACCTGCAAGAGAAACGATTGCAAGCGCCCAGCCCACACCGGAACCAAGTCCGTAGACTACACTTTCACCAAAGTTATAATTTCTTTGAACCATAAAAAGTGTTCCCCCAAGTATTGCACAATTTACAGTGATTAAAGGCAAAAATATACCAAGGGCATTGTAGAGAGCTGGCATAAATTTATCCAGAAACATTTCCAGTACCTGGACAAGTGCTGCAATTACACCTATATAAGTAACAAGCCCTATGAAAGTAAGATCAATATTTTCAAATCCAAGCCAGGAAAGGGCACCTTCTTTAAGGATGTGTTGATAAATAAGGTTGTTTACAGGGACTGTTATAGTTTGAACTACAATAACTGCTATACCGAGCCCTTTGGCTGTTTCAATTTGTTTGGATACTGCAAGAAAGGTGCACATCCCCAAAAAAAAGGCGAGTGCCATGTTTTCTACAAATACAGATTTTACGAAAAGACTTAAGTAAGCTTCAAGCATTATTTATTTTCCTTTCTTATAATCTTTACTGCCCATATAATAAGCCCTATGAGAAAGAAAGCGCTTGGCGCAAGCAGAAAAAGGCCATTTGGCGTGTACCAACCACCGTTATTAACAGTCTGAAATACCTCTATGCCAAAAAGTTTCCCTGCACCTATAAGCTCTCTGAAAAAGCCAACTATTAAAAGTATAAGTGCATAGCCAATCCCATTTCCAAGTCCATCAAGAAGACTTTCAAAAGGTTTATTCTTTAGTGCAAATGCTTCTGCACGCCCCATTAGTATGCAGTTTGTTATTATAAGCCCCACAAAAACGGAAAGTTGTTTGCTTATATCGTACATAAAAGCTTTTATTATCTGGTCTGCTACTATAACCAGCGACGCTATAACGGTCATTTCAACTATTATTCTTATACTTGATGGGATATATTGTCGCATAAGACTTATAGTGAAATTTGAGAAGCTTAAAACCGCGATTACAGATAAACCCATTACAAAAGATGTTTTTAGGTTTGAAGTAACAGCAAGCGCTGAACAAATGCCCAAGATCTGAACAGCTATCGGGTTATTCTTAAAAATTGGGTCAAAAAATATATTAACCTTTTTCAACTGGGAGCTCCTTATGCTTACCTATATATTTTAAAAGGTCTTCAAACCCACTTTTACCTAACCAGAATCTGACAAATGAATTTACACCTTTGGTGGTCATTGTTGCACCTGAAAGTCCATCTATTTGAAACTTTGAGTTTTTGTCGTTATCATCTACAATACCTTTTATAACTTCTATTTTAAGCTCACCATTTTCATCATAAATCTTTTTCGAATTCCAGAGAGCTTTCCACTTAGGGTTGTCTACTTCACCACCAAGCCCCGGAGTTTCTTTCTGGTCGTAAAACGTTAGCCCTTGAATAGTGTTTCCATCGTTTTTAATTGCAATAAATCCGTACATCGTTGACCAGAGTCCATTGCCAAATATTGGCAGGACTACAAGTTCAAGTGTATCGTTATCATAAAATGCGTAAAAAGGGATTTTGTCAGGGATACTTTTAAAGCCTTCCAAGTCACCATTCAGTTGAATGCTTGTATCTTTGTTTTCCGAAAGTCGTTTGAAATTTCTAAAGTAATTACTTACATTTGTGGCTTCTTCAACCTTTTTTGTTTTAAGATTAAAGTAAAAAGTTTTAATTTTTTTAAATTCCTCATCGATGTTATCAGTATTTTTGCCGGCGGCAATAAGCACATTTTTATTTCTTTCAAGCTCTTCATTTTTTTGCTGAATAGGTTTTAGCAACACAGCAGCCAGCGATACAACAAATGAGAAAAACAGTGCCAAAATAAGTGCCGTAAGAAATATTTTTTTGTTAGATTCTTGTTGCATATCTTTTTTCTCTTCTTTTGATATTCGCTTCTATCACAAAATGATCTATTATCGGAGCCATAATATTTGCAAAAAGTATCGCAAGCATAGCTCCTTCCGGATATGCTGGATTAACCACACGTATTATTGCTGTCAAAGCACCTATTAAAAAACCGTAAAAATATTTGCCCACAGTTGTCATTGATGCAGACACAGGGTCAGTTGCCATATAAACTGTACCAAAGGCAAATCCTCCCAAAATAAGATGAACGAAAGGGTTAAGCTGAAACATATGGTTAGTTTCACTGCCTATAAAGTAAAAAACAGAGGATGTAGCAATAAGTCCGATAACTGACATTAACATAATACGCCAGCTGCCGATTCCGGTGTAAATTAAAACAACTGCACCAAGCAAGCAGGCGAGTGTCGATGTTTCACCCATCGAGCCAGGTATAAGTCCCAAAAAGGCATCAGTCAAGCTGTATGAAATATTTCCACTTAAAGCCATTTCAGATAGAGGTGTTGCTTTGGAGATTGAGTCGAGCCCTATCCATACCTTGTCACCTGACATTGATGCAGGATAAGCGAAAAACAGCACGGCTCTTGAAAATAGCGCCGGATTTACGATATTTCTCCCTGTACCACCGAAAACCTCTTTACCAAGCACCAGGCCAATGGAAAGTGCTACACTTGCTTCCCATAGCGGCACTGTCGGAGGAAGTATGAGAGGGTAAAGCAGAGAAGTTACGAGGAAGGCTTCTCCAATCTCATGTTTACGTATGACTGCAAAAAGTAGCTCCCATATCCCCCCCACGATAAGTGTTATTATGTAAAGGGGGAAAAAGTACAGACTGCCGAGAAAAAAGTTTGAATAAATACTTTTATAGTCGTAAGGAATGTTAAAAAATTCCATTATATGATGTCTGAAACCTATTGCTGTTTTGGAATTATCTATAGAATAAAGCAAATTTGCCTGATAGCCTGTATTGTAGAGAGCCATAATTACGCAAGGTATAAGCGCAATTACCACCGTGGTCATAATTCTTTTTAAGTCCAGGCCATCTCTGATATGAGTTTTATCTTTTGTCCTGTTTAGAGGGGTAAGTATAAAAGTATCTATCATTTCAAATACAGGGAAGAGTCTTTCAAACTTTCCGCCGCTTTTGAAATGTTTTTCAAGCTTTTCAAAAAAAACTTCGAGTTTTTTCATTTAATCTCCTAAACTTCAAAAAGAGTCGTAATAAATTCTATCAAGAGTTTCCCTTAACATTTTTACATAGTCGTTTTTACCAGGGCACACAAAAGTGCATAGAGCAAGATCCTCTTCAGACAGCTCAAGAATCCCCAATTTTTGACACATTTCTTCATCACCAACGGATAAATATCTGAGCAAATGGGTTATTTCGATATCAAATGGGAATACCTTTTCGTATGAGCCCACAGGGACAATAGGTCTTATACTTCCATGCATCGAAGTATCAAAACTAATATTTTTATCTCCAAACAATTTTGAAAGAAATACATTTTTCACTGAAAAAACATCTTTACCAGGAAGAGCCCATTCCATAAACTTTCTTTCGGTCATTTCCTTTAAAATGGTTATCTGATAATCATATCTGCCAAGAAACGGTTCATCTTCAGTCACTTTACGACCATAAAACAAATTCCCCGAAATTATTCTTAAGTCATCCCTAAAATCTATGTCCAAAAGATCGTAAATATTGCTTAACATAGGAGCTTTTACGATATTTACTTCGTTTTTGGTAAGGTCTGATATTGCGATATAACGATATGCCGAAAGAATATTTCTTGAAAATAGTTTGCCAATTGCAGCCACTTCCTGAAAATCTATATGCCATATACTCTTTTTGTCATTTACGGGATAGAGATAATGAATGTGTGTTCCTGTCAAGCCGGCCGGATGAGCTCCCTTGAATTTAACGTAGGTAATGTTATCTGTATCTTTGATATTGTACTTAAAATTTTCATCAACGCAGACAAATGTCTTTTTTGAAGCTAATTTTGAAACTATTTGTACACCGGCAAAAAAATCATCCTCAATAAGTTGCAATATTTGAGATGAGTTGTAAGATAACGGTCTTGATTCACAAACATTTATAAATATAACTTCAGGCCTTTTTTCTGGATTGGGTATAAAGTCAAACGGACGTTGTCTGAAAGCAGAAAACAGCCCGCACTCTAAAAGTGTATTTAAAATATCATCTTTGTCGGCATTGAACTCAAATTCAAATTCAGGTCTGATATCACAAAAAATCGACAATATTTTTCTTTTTTCCCCTCTGGTTATTTTTGTCAAATTGCCGTTAGCGGGGATATTTATTTTGATATTTTCATCTTTTTTATTGAAAATTACAGGTTTAAAAGGTGATATATTTGATGATTCTTCCAGCATGAGTCTTGGTTTGAAAAGTTTGTAGTCATCAGTGGTGAGCCCCATTGATTTAGGGACAACAGTTTTTACTTCACTATTGTATTTACACTTGATTGGAAGAGTAAATCCTTTTTTTATATTAATTTCTTTCATTCTTTCATTTTACCTTCAAATAATAATTACAAACATATTAAATTAAAGCACAAAAAAACTGAATGTCAATAGCAAGGTTTATTAGAATAGTTTTAAATAAAAATCAACAACTTTTAATGTTATAATAAATTAGTTAATTAATGCTTTTTTTAAGGGGTGGCACATGTTTGAAGCGGCCGAACTTAATCATAAATTGGGTAAGAAGGAGTTTAAAAAGGAGATTGAGAAGATTAGGGGGATCTTATCAAAGTTCAGTTAGATAGCAGAAAATACAGGGGGCCGATTATTTTTATTATTTTAGGTGTAGATGGAGCTGGCAAGGGGGATTTGGTAAATTTCTTGGGTACCATACTTGATATAAGAAATGTAAAAATTGAAACATTTTGGGTAGAAACCGATGAGGAAAAAGAAAGACCTTATTTTTGGAAATACTGGATGAAACTTCCAAAAAGGGGGCAGATAGGGATATTTTTCGGAGCATGGTATACGAAACTTATGAATGATTATATTAAAGGGGATGTTAATGAGGTTGAGTTTCAATATAAACTGACAAGAATAGTAAACTTTGAAAAAATGCTTGCGGATGATGGTGCTGTAATTGTTAAACTATGGGTGCACTTTTCAAAAGATGAGCAGATGAAAAAATTAAAAAAACTGTCAAAAGAGAAAAAACTTACTGATGAGGCGAAAAAAAGGGCATTCTGGAATTATGAGAATTATAAAAAGATAATAGATTGTGCTGAAAAAACTATAAGGTTTACGGACAGAGCAGAATCAAGATGGTATCTTATTGAAGCTAAAGATAAACAATTCAGAGAACTTAAGGCAGTTCAGATAATTTACGAACATCTCAAAAACTTGAATTTAGTTTTGGCTAAAGAACAGATAAATATTTGGGTAAAGCACTTTCCAAACCCCATCCTTGAAAAGCTTGATTTGAATAAGAGTGTCAAAGAAAGCACTTACAATAAAAAAATGGATGAATACAGAGAAAGGATAAATGAACTTATGTGGAAGGCTTACAGAAATAAAATATCTACTATTCTGGTGTTTGAAGGGTGGGATGCCGCAGGCAAAGGGGGAGCAATTAGAAGACTGGCTTCCGCAATGGATATTCGACTTTTGAGGGTAATGTCAGTTAGTGCACCAAATGAAGAGGAGAGGAGCTACCATTATTTGTGGCGATTCTGGAAATATATCCCGATGTATGGTTTCACGACGATATTTGATAGGTCATGGTATGGGAGGGTATTGGTAGAGTGTGTAGAAAAATTTGCAACATATCAGGAAATTGAAAGGTCATATGAAGAAATTGTAGATTTTGAAAACAATCTTGTGTCAAGCAATGTTGTGGTTATTAAGTTTTGGCTTCATATTGATAAAGAAGAGCAGCTAAAGAGATTTAAAGAAAGGGAGCAAACAGAATGGAAGAATTATAAAATTACCGAAGAAGACTGGAGAAATAGAGAAAAATGGGATAAATATATGATGGCAGCAAATGATATGATATTTCGTACAAGCAGTAAGGATTGCCCATGGTTTATTAGTGGAAGCTAACGATAAAAAATATGCAAGATTAAAGGTAATGAAAACATATATTAAAGTCCTTGAAAAGCGCTTGAAAGATTATAGTTAAATACTTTAAATTTGAGCTAATGTAAAATCTTTGTAAAATTTTTTTAAGCTGCTACCCCTTTTGGCTGTATTATGTTAAATTTAAATAAAAGGGGGATAATATGAGTGAATTTTACATAATAAGACATGCCCATGCGGTTGAAAGAAGCCTTTGGGGTAAAGATGATCTTGAAAGGCCACTTACAAAGGATGGGAAACAAAGAGCAAGGTCAGCATTTAAAAAGCTATTTAAAAGACTTAAACCACCAAAAGTTATTTACACATCAGAAGCTGTCAGGTCGTTTGAGACTGCCCTGATATTGAAAAAGATTACAGGAGCTGAGATAATCAAGGACAAAACATTAAACCCGGGTGCTGATAATCTCTCGTATCTTACAATTATAAAGAGTTATGATCAAAACAAACCTTTTGCTATTATTGGACATGAGCCGGATATTTCAAAATTTATCTCATTTTATGTAAGTGAAAATGCTATCAATTTAAGGGTGAAGAAAGGTTCTATATGCCATATAAAGAATAAGTGTATACATAATTTTATAAGCCAGGATGTTTTACTTTAGAAAAGATTTCAAAGATAATTTTGAAGATATCATCGCTGAATATTTTCTTAATTATCAGGTAGACGATGATTTTGTTGGTGTGGTAGGTATCTTTGATACTTTTGATCTGAATTTTTTAAAATCTGATAGCGTTGTTGTTAATTTGAACGGTGATTATAAGAAGGTAGATATTTCCAAATTTACCATTTTATCTTTTGATAAAGCGTTTTACGATAATTTCAGAAAGTTATTGAGGCTTAGCAGAAGCCTTGTTTACTATAAAAAGTTCAGATTGCTTGATGATATTGGTAAAACGATCGGGTTTATTGTGTTTTTCAGATACAAAGACAACACAATCTGTAAAATATCTTCAAAGAA
>NZ_JBSQOT010000027.1:0-27827 GCF_055117995.1 Deferrivibrio sp.
GAAAGAAAAACCACATCAAATTTATCTTTATTTTTCAATATTACATCTACCGCCTGTCTTCCAATAGACCCGGTAGAGCCTACAATGCCAATCTTTTTTTTCATATTAAAAACAGCTCAATGTAAAAATATAAAACCGGTGCACCAAAAAGTAGTGAATCTATTCTGTCAAGCATCCCTCCGTGGCCAGGAAAAATATTGCCACTATCCTTAACATTTGCCTTCCTTTTAAACATTGATTCAACAAGGTCGCCTACCACGCCAGCTGATGCTACAAGAAGTGATGTTAAAATTACATGCAATAGTGGCATCTTTATAAAAATCAGCGAATAAAACAATCCTACCAGAACACCGCCTAATACCCCTGCTACCAACCCTTCGACACTTTTTTTCGGGCTTATCAGCTCGTAAAGTCTTCTCTTACCGTACTTTATCCCAAAAAAATATGCAAAAGAGTCGCTTGCCCAGATAATTACAAGCAGATAAAAAATGTAGTGATAGTTTATGTTTTTCAAAAGCTGTATAAAGGAAAAATAAAACGGCACATAAAAAACATTTAGAAATGTAAATCCCACAGTCCTGTAAGTATCATCAAGAGGTCTGCTCCCGAAAAGCTTTATAGTAAGTGATAAAAATGAAATTATAAAAACGGAAAACAAAAATACATCGACTCTTTCTATATAAAAGCTGAAAGGAATCAATACCGAACCAATAAGTGTAGGAAGTTTCAGATTTTTATATCCGGCTTTTTCTATCAGTAATGAAAATTCATAAGTCGCCACCAAAATAAAAACCAGTAGCCCTACAAAAAAAAC
Source organism: Deferrivibrio sp. (assembly GCF_055117995.1). Classification (NCBI taxonomy): domain Bacteria; kingdom Pseudomonadati; phylum Deferribacterota; class Deferribacteres; order Deferribacterales; family Deferrivibrionaceae; genus Deferrivibrio; species Deferrivibrio sp. The sequence goes on from NZ_JBSQOT010000027.1 coordinate 815, forward strand.
AATATCTGATGAGTAAATAATAAACAAAATCAATGAAGGGATAAGAAACAGGGCTGTAATTATTCTCTGAGACTTATTTGTCATATTTGTCCTTTGTCATATATTTGCTCATCTGTCTTGCCAAACCTTCTTCTTCTCGTCATATATTCATCAATTGCAAGATCAAATTCATCTTCATAAAAACCTGGCCAGAGAGTCTGAGTAAAATAAAGTTCACTGTATGCAACTCTGTAAAGCATAAAGTTACTGATGCGCTGCTCCCCACTTGTCCTGATTAAAAGGTCTATATTGGGTATGTCAGGATTGTACAAATAATCAGAAAATTTTGATTCAATATCTTCTATGTTCAATATTCCATTTTTAACATCTTTTGCTATCTGCGCTGCTGCATCAATAATTTCTGCTCTGCCCCCGTAACTCAGGCATAGATTCAAGGTCATCCTTTTGTTGTCTCTGGAAATTTCCACGGCATCCATAAGTTTCTTCTGGGTTGCTTTTGGCAACATGCTGATTCTGCCTGAAACCTTCAAACTTATCCCTTTTTCTATAATTGTATTGATTTCTTTTTGCAGATAGTCATTCAAAAGTCTCATCAAGGCAGAGACCTCTTCTTCCGGCCGGTTCCAGTTTTCTGTGGAAAAGGCAAAAAGGCTCAAATATTTAATCCCTCTTTCAGCTGCATGCGCTACAATCCTTCTAACCGCCTTCACCCCTTCTTTGTGTCCAAATACTCTGGGAAGCCCTCTTCGCTTTGCCCATCTGCCATTTCCATCCATTATAATGCCGATATGTACCGGGAAGCCGTTATCCATGGATTATATTTCCATCACATCCTTTTCTTTTGCTGCTGTTACCTCATCAATTTTTTTCACAAACTCATCAGTAATTTCCTGAATCTTCACTGTGGCCTTTTTCGCATCATCTTCAGAAATTTCCTTATCTTTTTCCAGTTTTTTGATCTCCTCGTTAGCATCTCTTCTTATATTTCTCACGACCACTTTGGCATCTTCAGCCATCTTTTTTATTAGCTTGACTATCTCTTTTCTTCTCTCTTCCGTGAGCTGAGGAATTGGAATTCTTATCAAAACGCCGTCATTGGAAGGATTAAATCCAAGATTGCTTGACATAATAGCCTTTTCAATAGCCGGTATCAAAGAAGGCTCCCATGGCTGAATAGTTATCAGTCTTGGTTCCGGAGCACTTAGTGTTCCAACCTGATTGAGAGGGGTTAAAGTCCCATAATAATCAACCTTAATCCCTTCAAACATGGCCACTGATGCCCTGCCTGTCCTTATACCTTTAAGTTCATTCTTGTAATGATCAAGTGATTTTGACATCTTTTCTTTTGCTTCATCAATTACAACATTAATCATGACTTTCCTCCACTAATGTACCTATTTGTTTACCCAAAACTATATTTAAAATATTATCTTCACCATACAGATCGAAAACAATTATTGGAATCTTGTTATCCATACACATACTAATCGCAGTAGAATCCATTACTTTCAAGCCTTTGTTCAAAACATCAAGGTATGTGATTTCGGAAAACTTTTTTGCATCTTTCTCCTTCACCGGATCAGCATCATATATACCGTCTACTTTTGTCGCCTTAAGTACTACCTCTGCATTTATTTCAGAAGCCCTTAATGTCGCTGCTGTATCCGTGGTAAAATAAGGATTCCCGGTACCAGCTCCAAAAATCACCACTCTGTTCTTTTCAAAATGCCTCATCGCACGCCTTCTTATAAAAGGTTCCGCTATTTCCCTCATCTCAATAGCAGTCTGAACTCTTGTGGGCACCCCAATATTTTCAAGGGCGTTCTGCAATGCAAGTGAGTTTATCACTGTAGCAAGCATCCCCATATAATCGGCACTTACCCTATCCATCCCCTTCGCAGATTCAGAAACACCTCTGAATATGTTTCCGCCACCTACTACCACACCTATATTTACTCCAATTTCATGGACTTTTTTTATTTCACGGGCGATATATTTAACCGTATCTCCATCAATACCAAACTGCTGCTTGCCCATCAATGCTTCGCCGCTTAATTTTAAAAGTATCCTTTTGTATTTAGTTTCCACCTTCATCTCCTTTTAGAGGTCTTTCTTTCTCTATCTTATAATTAAACACTATGGGCTTTCTTAAAAAAGGGAAATTTACCGTTTCCTTATATTCTACTACGGTTGTAATTGTATCCTCATAGTTTCTTATAAATTTTATATTTTCCTTTCTTACCGGTATTTTTAAGGAATCAGCTTCCTCAATCAGACTCTTAACAACCCTGTCCGCAGGTAACCTGTCATTATTCATCATAATCCTTTCGGCTGCACTTTTATAAATTGCAAATTTACCCCACGGAAGCCCCACCATAACCAGGCAGTATATCACAAAAATGGTAATTGCCGACTTAAGTATCATCCCCATAAAAATTTCCTTTTAGAAATTATATCATCAAATTCATTAATATTTCAATGAATAAACTTTAAAATCCTGTTCAACCTCAGCTCAAATTCAGGACTAAACTGCCAGGACCAATAAATTAAAAGCGCCTTCCCTTTTATCATGTCCCTCGACACAAAACCCCAGTACCTGCTGTCAAAACTTGAATCTCTATTATCCCCCATTACAAAATATTTTCCCTTTGGGACAGTAAACTCATCAAAATTATCTCTTGGGTTTTCTTTACTGTTAAATACAAAATCACTCTCATATCTTACATAATTTTCATCATATGATTTACCGTTTATAAATAACTTTTTGTTTTCCATTCTGATTTTATCACCTGGAAGCCCTATCACCCTTTTTATAAAATCTTTTTCGGGTTCAATAGGATACTCAAAAACGACAATGTCTCCCCGTTTGGGCTCTGTAAAAATATAAGCTGCCTTGTTCACCAAAATGTGGTCACCTATCAAAAGGGTATTCAACATTGAGCCGGATGGAATTTTATACGCTTGCAAAAAAAATGCCCTGATAATCATTGCTATGACAAATGCAACTATTATAGAATCAATTGTATCCTTAAATTTATTCTTCTTTTGAAGTTTATCGTCCATTATTCCTCTCCGATTTTCAAAATAGCGAGAAATGCCTCCTGAGGCACATCCACCTTTCCTATCTTCCTCATTCTCTTTTTCCCTTCTTTCTGTTTTTCCAAAAGCTTTTTCTTTCTTGTAATATCACCACCATAACACTTGGCGGTAACATTTTTTCTGAATGCTTTTACTGTGCTTCTGGCTATTATTTTATTGCCCATTGCAGCCTGAATGGCAATATCAAACATCTGACGGGGGATTACATCTTTCATCTTGTCCACAAGCTCTCTCCCCTTGTAATAAGCATGGTCTTTATGAACAATGATACTGAGCGCATCCACAGGTTCACCATTTATAAGTATGTCAAGTTTTGTAAGGGATGATTCTTTATAGCCTGCATGCTCATAATCAAAGGAAGCATACCCTTTTGATGCAGACTTCAATTTGTCGTAAAAGTCTATTACCACTTCGGAAAGGGGGAGTTCATATTCAAGGATTACCCTTGTTTCCGAAGCATAATGCATATTTTTCTGAATACCTCTTTTTTGTTGCAGCAATTGAATAACGTTGCCAACATATTCATTGGGGAGTACTATTGTGGCATTTATAATCGGTTCTTCCACAAAATCAATCTCACCTACCGGCGGCAACTTTGCCGGATTATCGACTTCCACTACAGAACCATCTGTTTTTGTTACCCTGTAAATAACTGTAGGTGCTGTGGTTATAAGATTTAGATCAAATTCCCGCTCAAGCCTCTCCTGTATAATTTCCATGTGAAGAAGCCCCAAAAACCCGCATCTAAATCCAAATCCAAGAGCCATGGAGTTTTCAGGTTCAAAAGTTATAGATGAATCATTAAGCATAAGTTTTTCAAGAGCATCCCTTAAATCCTCGTAATCTTTTGGGTCTACCGGGTAAAATCCGCAAAATACAACAGGCTTTACATTTTTAAACCCCGGGAAGGGTTTATCAGTAGGGTTCTTGGAGTGTGTAACCGTGTCACCGATTTTTACATCTTTCAGTTCTTTGACACCTGTAATAATATAGCCAACCTCTCCTGCAGACAACATATCAACCTTTACATCTTTGGGTGTAAAAACACCTATACTATCCACATCATACTCTTTTCCGGTTGCCATAAACTTTACTTTATCCCCTCTGGAAATAGCACCATCAATAACCCTTATCAAAACTACAACCCCCTGATACGAATCATACCAAGAGTCAAAGATTACCGCTTTTAGTGGTTTTTCGGGCTCTCCTGCAGGATATGGAATAAATTTAACTATACTTTCCAGTATCTCCTTTGTCCCTATTCCCTCTTTTGCACTTGCTGGAATTGCATGAGAAGCATCTATACCTATTATCTCCTCTATCTCTGCTTTCACCCTTTCAAAATCGGCACTTGGCAGGTCAATTTTATTTATAACAGGTATAAGCTCCAGGTTTTGCTCTATTGCCATGTAAACATTTGCAATTGTCTGTGCTTCAACCCCCTGGGAAGCATCCACCACCAACAAAGCCCCTTCACAGGCCGCAAGACTTCGCGAAACTTCATAAGTAAAATCCACATGTCCAGGTGTATCTATAAGGTTTAACTGATATATGTTGCCATCATCGGCTTTATAATAAAGCCTCACCGTCTGCGCCTTAATTGTAATCCCACGTTCTCTCTCAATATCCATTGAGTCAAGAAGCTGAGATTTCATCTCTCTTTTGTCAATTGCTCCGGTATATTCAATCAGTCTGTCTGCTATTGTTGATTTACCATGGTCAATATGAGCAATAATTGAAAAATTTCTTATAAACTTTCTGTCCATATTTATAAAGGCCTTCCCACACACGTATAATTAAATCCGAGACTTTTCATCTTTGAAGGTTCATATATATTTCTCAAATCCGCCAAATTGGGGGACTTAAGTTGCGACTTTATTCTTTCCATATCAAGTTTTCTAAACTGATTCCACTCTGTAACTATCACAAGGCAATCAGCATTTTCGCAGGCACTATATTCATCTTCTGAATATTCTATCCTGTCAGAAAAAATCTTCTTTGCGTTATCTGCAGCAATCGGGTCAAATGCCTTTATCTTTGCACCTTTTTCCAGAAGCTTTTCAATAATCACAATAGATGGAGAGTCTCTCATATCGTCTGTATTGGGCTTAAATGAAAGCCCAAGTATCGCTATCACTTTCCCGGCAAAAGCATCAGATTTGTTTATATCAAGTCCAAGAAGTGTTGCAATCTTATTTACCATCCTGAGCTTCTGCTCTTCATTCACCCTTACAACTGTCTCTATGGTCTTGAATTCATACCCCTTTTCCCTTGCAAGATGGGCAATTGCACTTGTATCTTTAGGAAAACATGAACCACCATAACCTGGACCCGGATGTAAAAACTTTGGGCTTATTCGTCCATCCATCCCCATAGCTTTGGCAACCTTATGAACATCAGCTCCTACAAGATCACAAAGATTTGCAATTTCATTTATGTAGGTAATCTTTAGTGCAAGAAAAGCATTGGAAGCGTACTTTATCATCTCGGCTGTCTCAATATTTGTCACCACAAAAGGTGCTTCTCCAAGATAATGGGCGCTATAAATATCTTTCATTATAGCGACAGCTTCATCGCTCTCAGCGCCGATAACTATTCTGTCTGGCCTCATAAAGTCGTTTACCGCTGCCCCCTCTCTTAAAAACTCCGGATTGCTTACCACATCAAACCTGTATCTATCCCCTACTACAGACTTAATAATCTGCTTAACTTTCTGCCCGGTACCTACCGGAACTGTACTTTTATCCACTATCACTTTGTAGCCGTTCATATTTTCGGCTATATCCCTTGCCACCTGTTCAACATATTTAAGATCAGCACTCCCATCATCTTTTGGAGGTGTCCCAACGGCAATAAAGATTACAAGATTATTTTTAACAGCTTCGGCAATATCTGTTGTGAAATTAAGTCTTCCAGCCTTATAATTTTTCTCAACTATTTCATCAAGACCTGGCTCATAAATAGGGATAATCCCTTTTTTTAGATTTTCTATTTTTTTCTCATCAATATCCACACAGGTAACAAACATCCCAAATTCAGCAAGACAGGCACCAGTAACTAGACCGACATACCCTGTTCCCACTACCGCTATTCTCATAATTTCCTCCTATCTACAAATTAACAAAATCCTTCATTAATATATTAATGAAGTAACTTTTTCAAGCAAAATCGCCCCATTTAAAAGTTAACGCTACTTATCCCCGGCATAAAAGTGGTTGATAAGGCTCTGCCTATTTTTATCATTGAACCTTATTGAGCTTTTTATGGCACCAAAAATGTACTCCTTTGCATATCTTACCGCAGTAATCACATCATACCCTTTTGCGAGATTGCATGCAATGGCCGAAGACAGGGTGCATCCCGTCCCATGTACATCTGTTATCTGAAGTTTTTCAGCAGTAAATTCAACAACATTCTCCCCGCATATCAAAATATCTGTTGCGCTATTGCCTTCAAAGTGTCCACCTTTTATGAGAATACTTTCAGTTTTCATCCCCTTAATTTTATCTATTTGGTCAAGAATACTGCTTTTATCTTTAAACACGGTTTTAAGCAGTACCTCGCACTCCTGTTTGTTTGGTGTAACCAATGTACTAAAGCTTATCAACTTTTTCAATTCATCAATAGCATCGTCATTTAATAGCTTTTTGCCACTGCTTGATACCATTACCGGGTCAACCACAATGTTTTTGATTTTATATCTCTCAAGCATCTCAGCAACAGTGTTGATAATTTCGGCATTTGACAGCATACCTATCTTTACTGCACTTATATAAAACTCTTCTGCTACAGCTTCAAACTGAGATTTTACCACTTTTGCAGGCAGGTCATATACATCTGTCACTTTTCTTGTATTTTGTGAAGTGATCGATGTAATCACAGTGCAACCATAACACTTGAGGGCAGAAATTGTTTTGATATCTGCCTGTATGCCGGCTCCAGCTATTGGGTCTGACCCACCTATTGTTAGCACTACCTTCATTTAATCCTTCTTTATGACAAATTCTATTTTATCTTCGCCTATAAAATCTTCTATCTGTTTGAAAAGGGACACTTTCGGTTTCACATGAAAGCTTTCTGATGCGCTTAAAATCACTTCATACTTATCTTCTCTTTTTATTGCAAATTTTAACGGTATACCTCCCTTATTAATGGTAACCGCTTGTTTTATTTCAGCTACCTTCTCCTTTGTCATACCAACAGGATTAATTTTTATAACTATATATTCCGTAAGCTTCTCCAGAGCTTCAGCAATATCGTAAATCTCTTCTGCCACAACAGATTTTCTATCTTCGTTTATATTATATCTCCCCTTTACAATTATAATTTTATCTTCTTCAATATGTCTTACATTCTGCGCAAAAAGTTTTGGAAATATTACGACATCGCAAACACCTTCAAGATCTTCAACTGTAATAAAGGCCATCTTCTCCTGGGACTTTGTCAAATGATATTTGACATCTTTAACAATGCCACCAATTGTAACCTGACTATCGTGTTGCATTTCCTCAAGCTGAGATAAATTTATGGTCATTAATCCCAGCAGATACTGATATTTTGAAAGAGGGTGGCTTGAAACATAAAATCCCAATACCTCTTTTTCATGCTTCAAAAGCTCACTTTCCGGTATCTCATCAATATCCGGGTAATCTATATCATCTGTATTGTTTTCTTCCTCATGCATATCACTCAGCAAATCAAAGACAGTAACGATACCTTGCATAGCTATTTTCTGGTGTTTCTGGCTGTTGCTCAATACATCATCCAGCACATTCAGCAACTGACTTCTCTTTTTACCAAAACAATCAAGCGCGCCTGCCTTAATAAGCGACTCGAGAACCTTTCTGTTTACCTGCCTTAAATCTATCCTTTTGCATAAATCAGATATGTTTTTATACTGTCCGTTATTTTCCCGCTCTTCAACAATTATGTCTATAGCCCCGCTTCCTACATTTTTAATTGCCCCAAGCCCAAACCTTATGGAGTGTTCATCTATTGTAAAATCCTTATAACTTTCATTGATATCAGGGGGCAATACCTTAATCCCCATTCTTTTGCACTCTTCGATAAAAACAACTACCTTATCCCCCTTATCCACCTCATTGGATAAAAGAGCTGACATATATTCCATAGGGTAATGCGCCTTAAGATATGCTGTCTGATAGGTAACCATTGCATAGGCTGCTGAATGGCTTTTGTTAAATCCGTATTCAGCAAATTTTGCCATTAAATCAAATATCTCTTCTGATTTTTTGAGGTCAAACCCTTTTTTCTTTGCTCCGGGTATATTTAATTTTTCATCTCCATATAAAAATATTTCTTTATGTTTTTGCATCTCTTCAGGCTTCTTTTTACCCATTGCCCGTCTTAGCAAATCGGCACTGCCAAGAGAATATCCGGCTATTACCTGAGCAATCTGCATTACCTGCTCCTGATACACAATAATGCCGTAAGTATCTCTCAGTATCTCCTCAAGCTCAGGAATAAAATATGTAATCTCTTGCTCCTTATGTTTTCTTTTTACAAAATCATCCAGCATACCGCTACCCATAGGTCCAGGTCTGTATAAAGCGACAACAGCCACAATATCTTCAAAAGTAGAAGGTTTCAGTTTTTTCAAAAGATTTTTCATCCCGGGACTTTCAAGCTGAAATACCCCGGTAGTATAGCCATTTGACAAAAGCTCAAATGTTAAACTGTCATCAAGGGGGATATCCTTTATATCAAAATCTTTTTCTTTTTCTCTTATTTTATTTACAGCATAATCTATAACCGTAAGGTTTTTAAGGCCAAGAAAATCAAACTTTACAAGCCCAATCTCCTCAAGGGTATTTTTTTCGAATTGTGTAACCACTTCGTTATTTTGCCCTCTGCACAGGGGGACATAATTGATTATGGGTTTATCAGATATTACAACTCCGGCTGCATGCATACCCGTCTGTCTCAATAGCCCTTCAAGCTTCTTTGCGTGGGTCAAAAGTTCTTTGCCGGACGGAATATTTTCTATCTCCTGCTCTATTGTAGGGTCAGACGACAGTGCCTTTTTAAGGGTCATACCCGGTGATTCCGGTATTAGTTTTGCAATTTTATCGACAGTTTTCAGAGGAATTTCCAAAACCCTGCCTACATCTCTGATTACACCCCTTGCAAGAAGCTGACCAAATGTAACTATCTGGGCTACCCTATCCTTTCCATATTTTTCAATAACATAATTAATAACTTGCTCTCTTTTGTTTTTGCAGAAATCAATATCAAAGTCAGGCATGCTTTTTCTTTCAGGATTTAAAAATCTCTCAAAAAGCAGATTAAACCTTATCGGGTCGATATCGGTAATGCCCATAGCATAAGCTGCCAAAGAGCCAGCACCCGAACCTCTGCCTGGTCCAACAGGGATATTGTTGTTTTTGGCAAAGTTTATAAAATCCCAAACTATCAGATAATAACTTGCATACCCTTTAAGTTTTATAATTTCGATTTCAAACTCCAGCCTTGCATAATAAATTTTTTGCTTCTCAACGGAAAAATGGGAAATTTTCTTATGCAATCCCTGCCTTGCCACATGTTCAAAATATGTTTCAGGAGTATAGCCTTCCGGCACCTCAAAAACAGGAAGATGTACATTGCCAAATTCCATATTTACATTGCACATTTCAGCTATTTTTACTGTATTGACAAGAGCTTCACTGCAATTGTCAAATGATCTCCACATCTCCTCGGGAGATTTTACATATAGTCTGTCTGAGTGAAATTCCAGTTTGTTTTTACTGCTAATGGTCGCCTGCATCTGGATACACATCAAAATCTGGTGAGAAGTATGATCCCCAAGGTTGAGATAATGGCAATCGTTAGTTGCAACGAGAGGAATATCCTCGTTTCTTGAAATATTTATCAGCTGATTGTTGACAATTTTCTGCTCTTCAATACCGTTATCCTGCAACTCCAGATAATAATTCCCTTTCCCTAAAATCTCTTCATACTGTTTCGCAGAAGCTATCGCCTTCTGATAATCACCCCTGACAATATGTCTTGGTGGTTCCCCCGCAAGACATGCGGACAATCCTATAAGCCCTTCTGAATATTGGGACAAAATCTCTTTATCTATCCTCGGCTTATAATAAAATCCTTCCAATTGTGCAATGGAGACAAGGTGTTGAAGATTTTGAAGCCCTTTGTTGTTTTTTGCAAGAAGAATAAGATGGTAATTCTTATCTTCACCTGATGAATACTCTCTATTCCTTCTGTCATCAGGCGCAACATATACCTCACAACCGATAATTGGCTTGATTTCCTTTTTTATACATTGTTTGTAAAAGTCTACTATCCCATGCATAGTACCATGGTCGGTTATTGCACATGCTTTAGCCTTTTGTTCTTTTAATTTATCCATCAAATCAGGTATTAAAATTGCCCCATCAAGAAGGGAGTACTGGCTGTGTAAATGTAAATGAACAAATTCTTTCATTATTCCTCTATCTCAATCTTTATTTTAACTTTTTTATATCTTTTTAAAAATCTGTATGCCTGTAAAAGCTTTTTAATACTTTTCTCAAGAAGAGGCTCACTTACCCCCGTTATTTCGATTTCCGGCATAAAAAGGTCTGCTTGAGCCACCAGAAAATCAGCCACTTGTTTCACATCTTCAAACCCAAATTTTCTCACATCGTTTCTTGGAATATTTACACTATCTGTTATAACGCCAATTAGCTCAGGTTTATCCGCCGACAGAAAAGGTTTACCAACAACTTCTCTAAAAATTTCAATTTTGGGCAGCCTGCTCTGTTTATAACCTTCAGTAATAACCAAATCCACATCTTTGAAATAATTTAAAACTATCTCTTCAAGACTCTCTTCATCTTCCGAAAAGCTTTTGACAATTGCCATTTTTTCAGAGGAAGATATGGCTACCATATCAGCTCCGGCATGCTTAAACCTGTAAGAGTCTTTGCCTGGCTTGTCTATTTCAAACTTATGGGCATCATGTTTGATAACACCGAGCTTTATCCCTCTTGACTTAAGCTCTTTTATAAGTTTTTCTATAAATGTTGTTTTTCCGCTTCCAGAGCTTCCGATAAATGAAAATAACGGTGTGTATTTCATATATCTCCCTTCTTTTTGTATCTTTTTTATTCAATTTAAATTTAAATTCAAGGACTTTAAGCCATTAGTCTGCATAACTGCCTGCACTACAAAAGATATTTAAAATCCCCTTTTCTTTATACATTAAAGGTATTAATATGTACATATGAATCTGGCGATTATAATAATTGTTTTAAATGTTTTTTTTGCGGACACCGCATATGCATGGGGTTTTGAAACACACATCAGTATCGGTCTAAAGATCTTGGAAAATACGACTTTTCACATTATTAACAACTATCCTGCACACTTTTTGCTCGGAAATATATTCCCCGATTTTTTCAATCTATTTAAAAACTATTCCGCTTTAAAAAAATCCCTTAATACTCATTCCTGGCAAACGGTTTCAGCCCTTTTTTCTGCTGCTGATAAAGACTCGGAAAAATCATTTGCCTACGGTTATGCGGCTCATCTTTCAGCAGATATTGTAGCCCACAATTATCTTGTCCCGGAATACTATCTTTCAAGGAGCGATAAAAAACTCTTTGCCCATTTCCTTACCGAAAGTGCCGAAGAGGCTTTGACTGACAAACTTTTCAAGCCATCACTATTTTATCTTCTGGACAATGCTTCTACTCTTGGCAGCCTTTTTATAAGAGTCAAAAATATCGATGAAAAATACTTTTCAAGGCAGATAAAATATATAAAATTTGGCCTTAGCTACCAATACACATTAAACATAGGCAAGATATCCCACAATATCAGAAAGAGCAGTGACCCAGATTTTGTTGAAAAATGCAAAAATTACCAGGAAAAGGCCTTCAATTTCGCTTCCAAGTCTGTCCAAAGCGGCTTTGGCCAATTTGTCAAATACGACCCAAGCGGCAAAAAAACAATGGAAAATGCCCGAACAACAAGAAAAATGCTTATCGGCGATCTTGGGAAAGGGGTTGTAAGTAAACTTAATTTCAACAAAAAGAGCGGGGATTAGCCCCGCAATTCATGTCTGTTTTATCGTCTTTTTAATTGTTGAGATTTGGATCTATGTAAATTTCTGCTTCGTTTTTCAGATTTTCGATGTATCCTTTTAAAACTTCTTCCTGCTTTATAGTCAAAAGAAATCCTTGAAGAGCTTCCTTCTCAGACGCAAGACCACCAATATCAGGCTTTTTAACTTCAACCACCTCAATTGCGTAAGGCCTGTCATTAAGGGTATATACCTTCTTTAAAACACCTTTTTTTGCTTTAAAAATATCATTTATCATATCGCTATCTGAACCAAGGTCTGGAACCGGCTCAAGTCTTTTAAATGAAGGGGTAATAGTAACAGATACTTTGAACATTTTGGATAATTCATCAATTGATGAAGCCTTTTGTAGCTCTTCATCAAGTTTATTTTTTGCAAGCTCAAGCGCCTTGCTTTCAAGATAATCATTTTTAACATTCTCTTTAATGTTGTCAAGCTGTGGGATATATGAATCTTTTTTGTCCGTTACTTCAAAAATGTACTTTTTCCCATTAATATCCTGAACAGAACTTATCTCCGCAATATCCAGTCTGAAAAGGGCATTTTTAACCACGCCCTGCTCTGAAAAAGGGGCTACCTTTTCATCTTCGCTGAAATAATCGGTTTCATAAACCTGCAATTTGCCAGGATTTTTTTTCAGATATGCAGTTATATTTGCCTCATTGAGAATCTCTCTGTATGTATCAAAGACATAGGCCTTAAATCCGGCTTTTTCTTTTTCTTTGGTAATCTTTTCAATAATCTGCTGTTTGACTTCATCAAGTGCCAGGTCTTTTTCTTCAAGTTTTTTCTCAACTTTAATAACATGATAACCAAATGGTGATTTAACCACCTTGCTTGCTTCACCAGGTTTAAGAGAGAATGCTGCTTCTTCAAATTCCTTGACCATTACCCCCTTTTCAAAAAATCCAAGATAGCCGCCATTTGCCGCTGTTGAATCCTCAGAAAACTTTTTGGCCACTTCTGCAAAAGGTTTGCCTTTTTCAACCTCTTTTAAAGCTTCGTTTATTTTTTTCAGCGCCAGGTCATTTTCAGTCTTGTTATCAAAATCTTTTACCCTGACCAGTATGTGTCTTGCCTCTACCTGTTCTTTTTGATGAAATTCATCTTTATGTTGAAGAAAATAGTTTTCAACCTCCTGATCACTTACCTTCACATCTGCCTTAAAATTGCCTTCGTCAAATACCACATACTTTACTTTTATTTTTTCAGGCACCCTGTAGAGCTCTTTATTATCTTCATAATATTTTTTTACTGCATCCTCCGTGATTTCCACATCACTCTTAAACTTGGAAGGATTTAAACTCAGATATTTGATAACTGCACTACTGTTTCTATAATTGTATTCTTTTTCAATCTCTTCATCGGTAATTGCAACTGAATTTCTTATGAGGTTTTCCATTTTGCTGACAAGCATACTTTCTCTCAAAGACTCTTCATATGCTTCAGGGCTTATACCATTTAAGTTTAAGACCTGAACATATCTTTGCTGGTCAAATTTTCCGTTATTCTGGAAAGATTTTGTTGAAGCAATCTGGGCAAGCACCTCTGAATCTGAAACAAATACACCATTCTTTTTTGCTTCTTCAATCAGTAAATATTTGCTTATCAAATCATTGACAACAGTTTTGCCCAAATCTTTAAATTGCGGAATATTATTTGCCTGATCGCCAAAAATTTGTCTTAACGTATTTGCAGTATTCTCATACGCATTTTGATATTCTCTGTAAGAAATCTTATAATTATTTACTTTGATGGCATAATTTGTTGAACCTGTTTTGCCGCCCATCCCCCATACGAGGAAAATAGTCCCTATAAACGAAGCAATTACAAGCCATAAAAAAAAGCTTAAAACTTTTCTCTGATTCCTCATTTTAGTTAGCATACTTTTACCTCAAGTCTAATAATAAATTGCCAGGAAAATACCAGAGGCCCGACAGGTAAACTCCGGCACATAGGAAACCATGCTACCGTTGCTCCCTTCCGGGCCTGGCGGGGTTCACACAGCTCCTATTGCAGAGCACCCATCAGGCCACTGATATCCTCTGCCACTCTGAAATTGTATTGTATAAACACAACACACAATAAAATCAAGTGTTTTTTAGTTTTTTTAGTACACTTAAACTTCACAGCTATAATAGTGTTACCAATTACCCAAAGGAATGCTTTTAGTGGGCTACTGAAAATCCTTCAATATCTTTTTCAACTTCTATTTCGGTAATTTCCACGGAATCAACCCTGCTACCCAATGGACCTCTTTTAGCAGCGGTGATAAGTTCATCTACTTCCTTTTTTTCACCTCTGCAGATAATCTCAACTGAACCATCAGGAAGATTTTTTACGTAACCCTTTAAGGTTGGCAGTTTCAGGGCATTTCTGTATATAAATGCCCTGAAGCCCACACCCTGAACTATACCTTTGACTATAATCCTTTTGTATATCATATTCTTGCTACTTTTTCAAAACCCTCACTCAAGGCTTTTCTGTTTATTTCCAGCATACTGTGATACTTTTTTGGTATTGCGTGCACCAGTGCCTCGTTTGCAGTTTCAATGGCAAACAACCCCGAAATCTTCAAAAGTGCTCCAATCATAACCATATTAGCTACTTTTGTGTTACCTATTTTCTGTGCTATTTCAGAAGCATTTATCCCATAAAATGTGACATCACTCCTATCGCACTCTTTTTTATCCACAAGGGAAGTATCCACTACTACACTTGCCCCTTTTTCAAATCTTGGCTTGAATTTAACCAAAGACGGATAATTCATTATAAATCCATATTTTGGATTTGGAATTACCGGAGAACCAATCTCCTCATCAGAAATAACTACTGCACAGTTTGCTGTCCCGCCCCTTTGCTCAGCGCCGTAAGAAGGAAACCACGTAACATTTAGATCCTGGCTTACTGCCATATGTGCAAGTATCATCCCTGCGCTCAGTATCCCCTGACCACCAAATCCAGCCATCACACAATCAAAGTACATTATTCACCCCTCTGAATATCCTTGAATGTCTCAAGCGGGAAATAACTTTCCATCTGTTCGTCAACAAATTTCAGCGCATTTACAGGAGTCATACCCCAGTTTGTAGGACAGGTGGAAAGTACTTCAACAAAAGAAAACCCTATATCGTTTACTTGATTTTCAAATGCTTTCAAAATCGCTTTGGATGCCTTCATCACATTTTTAGGATCGGTAACCTTAACCCTCGTGGAATAAGCAACCGCCGGAAGACTACCGATAAGCTCTGCCATTCTAAAAGGAAAACCATGTGATTTTGTATCTCTACCCATAGGAGTCGTGGTAGTTTTTTGTCCTAGGAGGGTCGTTGGAGCCATCTGACCTCCTGTCATACCGTAATTTGCGTTATTAACAAAAATCACAGTAATATTTTCACCTCGCCCTGCTGCATGAATGATTTCGCTCATACCAATTGATGCAAGGTCTCCATCCCCCTGATATGTAAAAACCACCATATCAGGTCTTACCCTTTTTGCACCGGTAGCAAGAGCAGGTGCCCTTCCATGGGGAGCCTCCACAACATCAAAATTGAAGTAATCATATAATAGAACAGAGCAACCAACAGGTGCTACGCCATATGTCTTTTCTCTGACACCAAGCTTATCAATAGCCTCTGCCACAAGTCTGTGAATCAGGCCATGGTTGCAGCCAGGACAATATATGCTTTTAGCATCTGTCATGCTTTCAGTTTTTTCAAACATTACCTTCATAGCAGCCCTCACTTTTGAAATATTTGAATAGCCTTTTCATAAATATCTTTTGGAGAAAATACTTCTCCTCCAGGTTTTCCCAAAAACTCTATCTTTTCGTCATTTTGAACAGACAATCTTACGTCAAAAAGCATTTGCCCTGTATTCATTTCAGCCACCAAAATCTTTTTAGCCTTTTTCGAAGCCTCTTTTAAAGATTCATAAGGGAAAGGTGAAACGGTAATAGGTCTAAAAAGTCCTGCCTTGATACCATTTGTTTCAAGCTGCCTAACCACAGTTTTGGCAACCCTTGCAGCAGTACCAAAAGCAACAATCAGATATTCAAAATCATCCCCAAAAATCTCATATTTCGTTTCATTTTTTTCAATCTCCAGAAACTTTTCATGAAGATGCCAGTTATGCTTTTTAAGCTCCCCTTCAGCTAATCTCAGCGATTTTACAGACCTTGCTTCTCTCCCTTTAGCACCATTTAATTCCCAGCCTTCATCTTTTGAAGGTTTTTCTTTAAAATCTGGCAAGACAACTGTCTCAGCCATCTGACCAATAGCACCATCTCCAAGAATAAGTACAGGATTCCTGTATTTTTCAGCCACATCAAAGGCATTGTAAGTCAAATCAACCGCTTCCTGGACCGTATGGGGTGCATTGACAATAAGATGATAATCCCCGTTACCGCCACCCCTTGTTGACTGGTTGTAATCACATTGGCTTGGTCCTATATTTCCAAGACCTGGACCACCCCTTACTATATTAACAATAACCGCAGGCACTTCAGCACCACACATATAAGAAATCCCTTCCTGCATAAGAGCAATACCGGGGCTTGAAGATGTTGTCATAATTCTTTCACCCGTTGCTGCAGCGCCATAAACCATGTTGATTGCCGCAACTTCACTTTCAGCCTGCACAAATGCTCGCCCAAGTTCAGGCATTCTGTATGACATATAGGCAGTAACCTCATTCTGGGGAGTAATTGGGTAGCCAAAATATCCCTTGACTCCAGCCCTTACCGCAGCCTCAGCAATCGCCTCATTACCTTTCATCAAAACCTTTTCAGCCATTTTGTCCCCCTACTTCTTTTCTTCTTTATATAAAGTAAAAACTATATCAGGGCACATCAATGCACAGCTTTTACAAACGATACATTTACTTTCATCGATACACTGTACATAGTCATAACCGGAGGAGTTAAATCTCCCTGAAAATTCTAAAATATGCTTCGGGCATACCTGAACACATAAACCACACCCTTTGCACTTTTCAATGTTTATTTCGACCTTTGGCATTTCAACCTCCAAGAAGATGTTAGAAATCTACCCTGCTAATATAACCAACTTGAAAATAAAGTGCAACAATAAAAACAATTACACACAAAAATACAAAGTTAAACTTAACTAAACAGCATGCTACTGTTTTATAAATTTACTTACATAAAGTGTGTGCAATCTCAGTATACTTAATTTCGAGAAAAATTGATGGGATTCAAATTCAATTCATTTGAATTTTATCAAATTGTATGTCATAATTCCCATATAAATCATTCCTCATAGGGAGGTGTTTTTATGCATATGGCCGATGCTCTTATTTCAGTGCCTGTTGCTTCAACTTTTTGGGCAGTTTCTGCCGGCGCTGCTGCTTACTCATCTGCAGCACTTAAAAGAAGGGTTGAAGAGGAAAAAATCATCCCTTTTATGGGGGTAATGGGGGCACTTGTATTTGCATTACAAATGGTTAATTTTACAATACCTGCAACAGGCTCAAGCGGACATTTTGCAGGTGGATTTTTGCTTGCACTTTTGCTTGGCAGTGAAGCATCTTTTCTGATTATGTCTTCCGTTTTACTCGTCCAGGCTTTATTTTTTGCTGACGGAGGTCTGCTTGCTCTTGGGTGCAACATTTTTAATATAGGATTTATACCTGCCTTTATAGTTTATCCCCTTTTTAAAAAATTTACTGAAAAAAATATGTTTTTTATTTGGCTTGGAGCTTTTGTCAGCCTTCTGGCAGGCGCGGCAATGGTATCTATACAGACAGCTCTTTCGGGTATTTCCGAGCTGCCATTTTCCAAAATGTTTTTCTTGATGATGGGCATTCACGTACTGATTGGAATTGTAGAAGGTCTCATAACTGTTGGCTCTTTCAAATTTATCAGTTCATACTCCCTTGCCGATACAAAATATACTCCAGTCCCAAAACCATATATTGGGATTGCAGGCATTTCGTTGATAATAGCCGGTATAGTCTCACTTTTTGCGTCTGAAAATCCTGATGGCCTTGAATGGTCTGTTTTTAGAATATTGGGCAACGAGTCCGAGCCCCACTCAGCCACCAGTAAGCTTCACGACATGGCTTTATCATTACAATCCAAAATATCCATTTTGCCGGACTACAATTTTAGCGGACAAGAAACCGCATTAGGCACATCTGTTTCAGGAATAGTTGGTGTAATGATTACAATTTTTGTGGCTGCTACAATTGGATATATTGTCAGTAAAGTAAGTAAAAATTGAAAAGTGCAGAGAAAAATTTACACTACTTAATTAATTTTGATACACTCTCAAAGCAGGGTTGCGTTTTAGGCAAAATAAACCCTGCTTCTAAAATTTTTGTATTCCTGACCTTTTTAATTGCACTTGTTAGTATAAATAAATACGATATTTTAAAAACACTCCTATTATCCTCTTTCACTTTTGCAATGATAAACATGTCAAGGCTAAAGTATTCCACTTTCATAAAAATATGTGTTGTCCTAAGTCCATTTATATTACTTTTTGTTGTTTTCAATCCAATATTGGATAAAAACATATTTGCATTTTATAATTATTCCATTAATGCCGGATATATCTCAGCGTTGACGACACTGATAAAATTCATCAATACTACAGCCATTTCTCTTCTAATAATAACAAGCACAACGGTGCATGAAATAGCATATGGCCTTTATAAATTGAAAATTCCAGGTTTTATGGCGATTCAAATTATCTTGATGTATAGGTTTATCTTTTTATTTCTTTCAGATATAATCAACACAACAGAGTCTATAAAATCGCGTGGCGGATATAGGGGGAATATAAAATGGAAAGATATGAAACAGATAGTGTCTTCATTTTTTGCAAGGGCAATATATAGAGGCGAAGATGTTTACTACTCAATGCTTTCTCGTGGTTTTAACCTCCAAAATCTGAACGCCGATACCAGATTTAAATTAAAAGATTTTCTTTTTTTATTCCTGTCTATTTGTTATATTCTGCTCTTGAGGTTATTTTAATGAGTCATCATTACGTAAATATAAAAGATTTAACTTTCACTTATTCTGATGGCAACATAGCATTGGAAAATATAAACATGTACATCACCCATGGGGAATCAGTTGCTATTCTTGGCTCAAATGGCGCCGGAAAATCAACACTTTTAAAACACCTTAACGGCACACTGCTTAGTGATAAGGGGGAAATAAACATTGGTGGTATCCCCGTCACCAAAAAAACGCTAAAGAAAATCAGGGAAACTGTGGGAATTGTTTTTCAAAATACTGACAATCAGCTATTTATGCCCACCGTATACGAGAATGTAGCTTTCGGCCCCAAAAATCTGGGAGTTGATGGCGAGCAGCTTAAATCAATTGTTGAGTTAGCCCTTAAGGATACAGGCACAATACACCTTTTACAAAAACATCCATTCAGGCTTTCAGGAGGAGAGAAAAGGAAGGTATGTATTGCTTCCGTAATTGCATGTAGCCCTGAGATCCTTGTTTTTGATGAACCAACAGCCGAAGTTGACCCCAAGGGGATAAAAGATATTGTCAACATTCTGAAAAAATTTCACCACACGAAAATAATCTCTACTCACAACCTAAAATTTGCCTCAGCAGTTTGCAAAAGAGGAGTTGTGCTAAAACATGGAAAAATTATATTTGATGGACAGATGGAAGATATAATAAATAACACTGAGCTTCTAAGGGAAGCCGAAATATTGGATGACTATTAAATGAGCTTTGTATTTGGACCTGTACCGTCAAGAAGACTTGGAGTCTCGTTAGGTGTTGATATTGTGCCAAGAAAATACTGCACCCTTGACTGCATCTACTGTGAAGTCTGCAAAACAGATAAACTGACCGTAAGCAGACAAGACTTTTATGACACAAATGAAATTATTGAAGATGTCAAAAAAATATACTCCAAAATAAAAGAGAATATAGATGTGGTAACAATAACCGGTTCGGGCGAGCCAACATTAAATAAATCTTTTGATGTTATCGTAAAAAAGCTGAAAACCTTCGTTTATCATCCTATTGCGCTCTTAACCAACTCCACACTATTCTATGACAACAAAGTAAGACAGCAGGCAATGGTTTTTGACATTATTGTCCCAAGCCTTGATGCGGCAGACACAAAAACATTTCAAATGATTAACAAGCCGGCAAAAGAAATAAATTTTCACAATATGATAAATGGACTTGTGGATTTTTCAAAAAGTTATAGAGGTAAACTTTTTGTAGAAGTATTGCTGATAAAAGGGGTAAATGACAGCCTGAGTCATTTGACAAAACTTGCTGACATTATAAGCTCTTTAAAATATGATGTAATCCAGCTAAACACAGCATTTAGACCAACAGCCTATAAAAATGTGCAAAGGCTTAGCGATGCAGAGTTGCTGGATGTAGCCTTTTTCTTTCAGAAAAGAGGGCTGAAAGTCGAGCCTGTGAAAAACTTTATCTCAAAAAATATTCAGGACAACGATAAAGAGGAGCTTTTCGAAAAAATGCTCCACATGCGACCATTAAGCGAAACAGACATAGTGGAACTTTTTGGTGAAAGTTTTCTTAAAAAAGTAAAAGACGACAACAAGTTCCAATTTTTTACATATCAACAGGAAACTTTCTTTAAAAAATTTTGAATTATGTGTTATAATTAGGCACATTGGCTTTACAAAAAATATACTTTAATTTAGAATATATTTAAAAAAGGAGGCGTTATGATTTCAAAAAAAGTTGCTGATGCTCTGAGAAATCAGCTAAAAAACGAGTTAGAATCATCTTATCTATATCTTTCTATGTCAGCATGGGCTGCAGGCAAGGGACTTAAAGGATTTTCAAATTGGTTTTATG
Organism: Deferrivibrio sp.; assembly: GCF_055117995.1. Taxonomy (NCBI): domain Bacteria; kingdom Pseudomonadati; phylum Deferribacterota; class Deferribacteres; order Deferribacterales; family Deferrivibrionaceae; genus Deferrivibrio; species Deferrivibrio sp. The sequence goes on from NZ_JBSQOT010000027.1 coordinate 21,856, forward strand.
TGCAGGCAAAAGAGGAGATGTATCATTTCTTTAAATTTTACCACTATATCCTTGACCAGGGGGAAAAGGTGGAGCTTCCGGCTGTTGAAAAACCCAAAAGCAAGTTTGCATCCCCTCTTGAGGCCATGAAGGATGTACTTAAACACGAACAGTTTATAACAAAATCCATCAATGAACTTGTCGATGTGGCTTTAAAAGAAAAGGATCATGCCACAAATGCATTTTTACAGTGGTTTGTGTCAGAACAGGTTGAAGAAGAAGCAAGCGTAAATGAAATACTTGACCAGTTAGAGCTTATTGGCGAAAATGGCAATGGAATCTTTATGATTGACAAAGAGCTTGGACAAAGGACTTTTGTTACACCAACTGATATTACTTTATAGAGCCTTCAAAAGGCTCTTTTTTTATCAAAACAGGGGGGTTGTGTTATGAGGCATATTTTCGCAAGCATAATAATAATTCTTGCCACTTTCACATTTTCTTTTGCAGAGTTTTCTAAAACTCCATCAAAAAATTTTAGTCTCTTGCAACAAGGAGAGGAAAGGCACTGGTGCCCCGTATGCGGAATGAATCTTAAAAATTTCTACAAAACAAACCATGCCGTAAAATTAAAAGATGGCTCCCATAAGCAGTACTGCTCAATCAGATGCCTTGTTTTCGATTATGAAAAAATTAAGGAAGATATCCAATCTATAATGGTTGTAGATGCCGAAAATGAGAATTTCATAGATGCGTTTAAGGCATTTTATGTAGTAGGGAGCAAAATCCCCGGTACAATGACCACCACAAGCAAAATTGCCTTTTCATCTGAAACTGCCGCAAATAACTTTAAGAAAGATTATGGCGGAGAAATTAAAACATTTAATGACACCTTTGAAATCGCCAAAGAAAATCTGAATGCTGACATTGTTTTTTTTAAAAAGAAAAAAGAAATGATGATGTACCCCATGGGTGAGAAAATTTACAATTCGGTATGTAAGCCTATCGACTTAAAAAACTACAAAAAGATAAACGAGTTGAAGGCCGCCTTAAAGGCAAATAACTTTTGCGGTGAACTTGATGAAAAAAAGGCTCAGGCTGTGGCCTTATATTTGTGGGAAGTAAAAAGATTTGAAAACAATAACGTAGAGCAAATACAGGCAACCCATAACGATAAATGTCCCGTATGCGGTATGTTTGTCTACAAATACCCAAACTGGGTTGCAGAAATAAAAACCGATTCCACGCATTTTCTTTTTGATGGCGTCAAGGATATGATGAAGTTTTACTTTTTTCCTGATAAATACCAGAAAGGATTTACTAGGAATTCATTTACCAAAATACTCGTAACTGATTATTACACTCTAAAAAGTATAGACGCAAAAAAGGCATATTATGTTTTGGGAAGCAGAATCTATGGGCCAATGGGCAAAGAGCTCATACCTTTTGTGTCGCCGGAAGATGCCAAAACATTTATGGCAGATTATGGTGGCAGCAAAATTCTAACTTTTGATGAAATTACATTTGAAATCTTAAAGAGTCTTGATGAGTAAAGGTGGAATTTTCGTACTGATATTTTGCTTATTGCTTAATGTATTATTTATACTATCCCTGTTTGTTATCAATTTGCCCAAATTTGAAACTGCTGTCAGCAGTCTCAAAGCAAATGTAAAGCTAATTGGTCTGCCTGATATTTCTCTTGTTACGGAAGCAAGATTTATACGGCATAGAAGTTTATCAGACACTTACTCCATATTTGATTACTCCTCGGAATCAAGGGAAGTTTTCCCCATGTCATTCGTGTATGACATTTCAGATTCCTATATGAGCGAAAAGGTCATTTTAAATGAAAATAACTAAAGAATTAAGAATATTTTTATTTGCGCTTACCCTTACAGCAAAAAGGAAGACATCATACTTCATCTTTTTGATACTCACTATTCTTGTGTTTCTTATCAGCGCCGCTACTTTCATAACTGAATCTATAAAAAAAGAGCTTTTTATCACCCATGAGGAGTTGCCTGACATCGTTATTCAAAAAGTTATTGGTGGCAGGCAGCAATACGTCCCTTACTCTTATGTTGACAAAATTTTGGATATTCCGGGCTTAAAGGATATTACGCCAAGAGTATGGGGTTATTATTATTTTGATTACGCAAGTGTAAACTTTTCCATTGTGGGGGTTGACCCGCTTGAACCTATGTATAAAAAATCTCTTGAAGATGCTTTTGCAAATATTGATATTGGAAAATTAACTGAAACAGAGGATTGGATGATTTTAGGTTATGGTATAGCAAAACTTTTTGACGAAATTGCATACCGAAACGAGGCCTATTTCAGAAAGCCGGATGGCGAGTACATAAAATTTGTCCCATACAAACAACTGGATAAAAAGAGTGCTATCTTCAACAACGACATAGTTATTATCTCAAAAAATGCAGCAAGAAAATTGCTCGGACTTGAAGAAAATCTTTATACAGATATTGCGGTCAACGTCTATAACAAGAATGAAATTGTCACAATAGCAGCAAAAATAAGGGATAGACTAAAAGATGTAAGGACAATAACCAAAAAAGATGTATTAAATTCTTATCAGAATGTATTCAGTTATAAAACAGGCTTTTTCATAGCACTTTTTGGAATACTCCTTTTTACAATGATGGTAATAGTGATAGACAAACTAAGCGGACTTAATGAATCTGAAAAGACAGAGATAGGTGTGTTCAAAACTGTAGGCTGGACAACTTTTGATATTTTGAAACTGAAACTTTACGAGTCATTTATAATATCTTTTCATGCCTTTATTGCAGGCATACTTATAGCCATGTTTTACGTGTTTACATTCAAAGCCCCTATATTCATAGATATGTTCAGCGGATATTCGAGTCTTAAAATGCAATACAATCTGATTTTCGTATTTAATTTAAAGATAATGTTCTTTATTTTTATATCTGTGGTGCCATTTTACGTGGCATCAGTTTTGATTCCATCATACAAAATTGCAACAACCGACACATATGAGGTTTTCAGGTGATAGAAATAAAAAATATTACAAAACATTTTGATGATAAAATTATTTTGAGCAAAATAAGTTTTACAATAGAAAAGGGCTCTTTTACTGTAATCAACGGCCCCAGCGGAAGTGGCAAGAGCACACTTTTATCTATTATCTCAGGGCTTGCCAGACCAACATCAGGTGAAGTGCTCTATAACAATATAAATATTTCAAAATTACCGGAAAAAGATGCTGGAATATTCAGAAATGAGAAAATTGGCTTTGTATTTCAGAAATTCAACCTGGTAGAAAATCTTACTGTCTATGAAAATTTGCTCCCGCCGGTTATCATTGCAAACAAAAAATTTGACAAACACCATATTTACGATATGTTGAGACAGCTTGAAATTGACTCTCTGGCAAACACCAAAATCAGCAAATTATCGGGCGGTGAACAGCAGAGAGTAGCGCTTGCAAGAGCACTTATCAACAATCCGGAAATCATCATTGCAGATGAGCCTACTGCCAATCTTGATTATAACCTGAAGATGAGCATTTTAAAATTTTTTGAAAAAATTAATAAAAGTGGAAAAACATTAATTGTCGCAACGCATGATGATATATTCGTAAGAATGAAAGGGGTCAAAGTAGTTTTAATGGAAAATGGGCTTATTAAGGCAATAAAATGAAGTTTATATCTCCCGAACAGATTGTTATATATTTTATCAATTTTGTGTTTATATTTTTTTTGGTTGTTGCCTTAAAAATATCTTATTTAATGATAAAAAAGTTTGACTTTAGTAAATCTACAAGTTTTCAATATTCTCTTGAAAAAAGAAACGTTCTCGTATCAACAATAGTATCTTTTTTTATTTTTCTTAAAGTCCCTTTGTTATTTTACTTTTTGTTTTATCTCGACTCACTTGCCCCTTCTATCCCGGGTGCTATGTGTGCAGTAGGTGTCCTTAATTCTACCCCTTACGGAGCTTATCTTATAATTGTAAAAGTGGCTGTACTTTTTATGCTTGTCTGGTGGTTTTATATCAACAAGTTTGACCTGAATACATATGGTTTTAAATATACAAAGTTAAAATATAAATTTCTTATATTAATCTCCTTTGCAATATTTCTGGAATTTTTACTCGAAATAAATCTTTTCAACAACATTAGCCCTGAGAAAATTGTAAGCTGTTGCGGGTCAGTTTTTGGAAAGGATGTTAAGTATTTCTCTTCATTTCTCTTTAATCTGAATGACAATCTATCACTTTTGATAACAGTCGTAACATTTCTTCTGCTTGCAATCTTTTTCAAAACAAAAAATTACGTGTTTTATGGACTTGCAAGCCTAATTTTTCTCATCGTCGCGGTTTATTCACTAATAGATTTTTTTAGCACTTATATCTATGAACTGCCCACTCACAGGTGCCCTTTTTGTATTTTGCAAAAAGATTACGGATATATAGGCTATGTTATATATTTTCTTCTGCTTACCGGCACATTTTACGGCTCAAGTTTGCTTGTATTGAAAAATATTCTGGATAACACTACAAAAATAAGTTGGGCAAGAAACAGCTTTTTTATGATTTTTTGTTACCTGTTAATTGTTGGATTTTATGTTGTTAAATACTATATGGTCAATGGCGTATGGCTAACGTGATAATATTTTTCATTTTACTTTTTGCTTCAATTAATTTAGTGGCGGGAGAAAGATTTGCCGTCCCATATAGGCCAGATATCGACCTTACAAAAAATGCCGTTTATTTCAACTGCAATGACGCAAATTTCACAGTGGATATCTCAAGGCCATTAATTCCATTCAATAAACTAAAAATGACTTTAAAAACAGATATAGATACATTAACAGAAGTAAAAGCAACTTTAAATATGAAAATGGATATGGGAAATTTTAACTATACTTTCAGAAATATCAATGGATTATATGAAACTGAATTTATTTTACCCAAGTGTCTGTGGGGAGATAAAAGATGGTTTGTAAAACTTTCCATAATATACAATCATTCTCAGTGTGAAAAAGTGTTACTTTTTGATATGGTAAGATAGTTTAGCTTATATTTCCGGTGTCAATTACAGTAATGTTCAAATTAATTGTTTAATTACCAACTCTTCTCTGAAAATGTTATCTTCAGCTAAAGAACTCTTTTTTTTGTATCTTTCAAAGAAATCAGTGTTCATAAATTTTATTGAATAAAGGGAGTATACTATTTTTAAAAATATTATCCCAACTGTAATCCTTTAAAGTTTTTCTGAAAAACCATGTTGTTTTTGTGCTTTCTGAAACTCTGATTACCTTCTCAGCGATGGAATCTATATCTTCATCTAATCTAAAAAAGGTTGCATAGTTGTTTGCAATCTCTTTAAAGGGTGGGATGTCTGAGCAGACAATCGGAATTTTCAACATTCCAGCCTCAAGTAGAGGTATTCCAAAACCTTCTTGAATACTTGGCAAAAAAAGCATATCAGCAATATGATACAAATCTCTTATTTTAACTCTGTCACTTTCTATAACTTCACCTGATGGTAAAGTGTATCTTGCTAATAGAATAGCATGTTCCCTGATGTCAAGCTCATCTATCATTGAATTGAGCTTATTAAAATAATCTAATGTGGATTTTTCATGAGGGTCAAAAGTTCCAGTAATAAGTGCTTTTGCTTTAATGTTTCTGTCAATTAGAATCTTAATTACTTTTATTGTTAATTCGATATTTTTTTTTGGATGAAGTCTTGATGGTTGAACAAGGATAATGTGGTAATGTCAATTTAATTGTGTCAGTCACCACCCTTGAATTAATTTTATCCATTAAAGGCCTCCTCAATAATATGAGAATACCTCAATTTTCTCTGCTGATATTTCAAACTCTTATCACTGAAAAACATATATAAAAACTTTTTAGCACTATCCTCAGAATGAAAATATCCCCTAATTCTGATATTGTCCTTAAGCTCTTTAAAGCACCTTTCAAGCCAATTGGTAGTTCTG
>NZ_JBSQOT010000028.1:0-27725 GCF_055117995.1 Deferrivibrio sp.
CAGATAAAGAAATCAATATGTACGAAGTTCTTTGTAGGATTGATCTGGGCGACAAAATTGTTTCGGCATATGAGTTTATTGAGATTGCAGAAAGGGTGGGAAGCATTTTGAAAATTGATTATTTAATGCTTGAAAATACATTCAAGATGTTAGAAAATGAAGATATCACACTATTTATAAACCTTTCACCAAAATCCCTTGTAATAAGTGAATATATAGATAACCTGATTAGTTTAACCAGGAAATATAATATAAACCCGGAAAATATTGTGCTTGAGCTGACGGAAAGAGAGACTGTGAAAAACTTAAAAATTCTTGAAAAATTTGTCTTAAACCTTAAGGCGGAAGGGTTTAAGTTTGCAATTGATGATTTTGGCTCTGGTTTTTCTTCTTATGATTATATAAAAAGATTCCCTGTCGATTTTGTTAAAATTGAAGGAGACTTCATAAAGAATATGCTTTTCAACACCAAAGACCTTGCTATCGTAAGATCGCTGTTGATATTGACTGAGGAGTTTGGAATAAAAACTATAGCTGAGTTTATTGAAACAGAAGAGATTGCAGAAAAGGTAGCAGAACTGAAGATAGACTATATGCAAGGGTATTTTATAGGCAAGCCATTACCAGTAATAGAAAAGATTAATAGATGTAATTGGTAAGAATACCGCCATTTTTAATGGAAGTAATGTAAATCGCAGGTTTGTCCGTAACAGGGCATTTAAATTGACATATTCCGCATCCGATGCAGCTTTCAGGATCAATTACAGGTTTTTTTAGTTTGATTTTTTCTCCATTTTTATCAAATGAATCTTCAATGTCAAAATGGATAGCTTTTTTGGTGGTCGGGCAATGTTCTTCGCATACGGCGCAATTGATTTTGTAAGCATAAGGAAGGCATCTGTCTTTATCAATAAATGCCGTACCTATAACAAATTTTTGTTTTTCCGAAACGGAAAGTTTTTTAATAGCTCCTGTTGGGCAAGCTTTTCCGCAAAGGTTGCAGTTATAAAGACAGTAGCCGAAGTCCGGCTTACCTATCGGGCTAAATAAATCCAGTATTCCGCCCTCTACAATAGATGGTGCAAGAAAGTTTTCAGGACAAACCTTCATACAGGCTCCACATCTTATGCAGGTCTTCAAAAATTCATCTTCCGGTAAAGCTCCAGGAGGTCTAATGAGGTACTCATTCTTTGCCGGATTCTTCTTGGATACAGCAAATATTGCAATTGCTGCAGTACTTAGGCCCAGAGATTTGATAACTTTTCTTCTACCAAAATCAAGATTAGATGGTTTTAAATCTTTTGAATATAAAACAGCTTCATTTTTGCAGCTATTTAGACAGTTAAATAGCAACATACATTCACTACTTTTAAAATTCTCAGATGAAGGGTTTGCACCTGCCAAACAGCTATTATCACATAAATAGCAATTTGTACATTTTGTTGTTTTGATTTTGAAAAAGCTATATTTGGCCATGACTCCGTAAAAAGCTCCGAGGGGGCATATGTATCTGCACCAAAATCTACTTTTTACAAAATTCAAAAGGATTAATAATGTAAAAATCGTTCCAAAAAACCATGCCCCTTCATAGTACATGGTCTCTCTGCCAAGTACATTGTAAAATAGGATGTCCTGTAGTGCATAGGGGAGGCTGTTAAAATTATAAATGACTTCCAATATTGGGAGAATAAAAATATTTAAGATTTTAAATAACAAAGCCAAAGGGTCCAGATACCCGGAAACATTTATTTCAAATAAAGACAAATATACTATGGTAAATAGAATATAGTACTTTATGGTTATTTTTTTGTCATATTCCGGTGTTCTAATATTGAATGATGTGATTTTTTTGGCAATAAAGCTGAAAAAGTGAAGGATTGTTCCCATTGGGCATACAAAACCACAAAATACTCTTCCAAATATCAGAGTCATCACAACAAAAAAGGCAGAAATTATAAAAATCCATTTTAGAGTGCCTGTAGCAAAAAATGCAGTAACTGCCAAAAGTGGATCGCTTGCAAAAATATAGACTACCCCCTCTTTAAGTTCAAACTCACTATTAAAAGCGGTATTGTTTATGAGCGTGTTGATAAAAAAATAAAAGAAAAGTAGTAAAAAGAAAATTTGACTGAACAGTCTAAATTTTTTCATAATAAATTTTTATGGCACTTTTTGAAATGTTCCCAAATTTTTTTCTTTGTGCAATTTGAAGATACTCTATTGATTCCGGGGAAAAACCGATATATCCTGCAGCGACAGAGTCCCCTGCTGCTTGGTCTTCTGTTGCAATAATTCTGTTTAAGACTTTTACATCATTTAGATTTCCACCGGTGGGACCATTTCTTAAAAGTACTCTCGAGCAGTCGATAATATTCAAATCAGGCCTGAAAAAAGCTGCAAGTTCATAGATAGCAACATGAAGATTCTGATGCATAAACCCTCTGAAACCGCCCACTGCACCAAGCCAGTTTTTCATTGAAGATGTTAGCACTGAAGAGCCATGTTGCTTTGCAACAGGGATATTTATCACTTTGTCAACATTTTTAAAAACTTCCAAAACATCCCACTCTTTGATAAATTGTCCTCCTATCTTCATTTCTTTATAATCCCTTTTTTGAGGGATAAAAACTTTTGCACCGGTTTTTTCGGCATGTTTTGGAATCTCTGAAAGTAGAAATACAGAACGGGGATTATTGCAGGGGTTATCGGTAATATACACCTCTTTTGCTCCTGCCTTAAAACATAAGTTTGCAACTTCAGCTACTACAATGGGGTTTGTATTGGCTGCATACTCAGGTGCTCTTGCCCAGGCCATATTTGGCTTTAAAGCTACTACATCATTTTTTTTGACATACCTGGCAATCCCCCCGGCCATATCAACAGCATGCCTTACTGCTTTTTTTATATCTTCTGATTCTGCAATAAAAACATTGGAATATTCGTCCGGATAAACCTTTTTTGCAAATCCAGTTAAATAAGCCGCAGCAAGTGATGATATTTTGAGAAAGTTTCGCCTGGTAAACATAAAAGCTCCGGATTTAAAATTTATAATAAAACTAAAGCCTTTTTTAAAAAAATCAAGTTGCCAATTTTATATTTTCAGCTTAAAAGTTTTGTAATATTTTGCTATTAAAAAATTTAAATTTTAGGGTGCAGAATGTCAAAAAAATTTAATCCCAAGAAACTGCAAAAGTTAAACAATCCTGAAAGACTAAAAGATATTCCACCTTATGTAATTAGAGATATTGTTGGCTTGGGCAGTGTGGATGTAATTGTGGATATTGGAGCCGGCACCGGTTTTTTTAGCGTAGCTTTATTGAAGGAGTTTTCCTGCCAGAGAATTTATGCATGCGATTTGTCAGATGATATGATAAATTGGATGAGGGAAAATTTGTCTGAAAAGTATCCAGAGATAATCCCGTTAAAATCAGATGAAACAAAAGTACCTTTGGACAGTGAAATCGCGGATGTTGTTGTTATGATAAATCTGCATCACGAACTTGAAAATCCGGATTCAATTTTAAAAGAGTCTTTCAGGCTGCTCAAATCAGGTGGTAAGATTCTCATAGTTGATTGGAAAAAAGAGGAAATGGACGAAGGGCCGCCATATGAAGTCAGATGCGAGGTTGATGATGTGGCAAAACAGCTTACCTTGGCAGGCTTTGAAAATGTTGAAATTTATAACACGTTAAGAAAACATTTTATTGTGGCAGGTATAAAAGCACCGGCTATTTGCTAACCGGTGCAAATTGCTAATTTTCATTAACTCCACAGCATTTTTTATATTTTTTCCCACTACCGCATGGGCATGGGTCGTTGCGTCCAACTTTTGGCGTATCCCTTCTTACTGGAGATTTTCTGTCACTTTCCTCATTTGAATTTCCAAAAATATCTCTCCTTTCTTCTTTAAGCTCAGTTTCTTTTTTCTTTAATTCAAGTTCTTCCTGGTCTTCTATCTTTATCTGGACATGGAAGAGAAATCTTACCGTCTCAAGATTTATTTTGTTAAGCATATTGACAAAAAGTGTATAGGATTCTTTTTTGTATTCTATTAACGGATCTTTTTGACCGTAACCCCTTAGCCCTACGCTGTCCCTCAAATGGTCCATATTTAAAAGGTGTTCTTTCCATTTACTGTCGAGAATGTTCATCATCAAAAATCTTGAAAATCCTGTGAAGTGCCCTCCAAGTTCTTCTTTTTTGTTTTGAAACTTTTCAAAAACTTTTTCCTTTAAACTGCTGCTGTATGTTTCAGAATTCTTTTTGCTTATACCATCAAATGAAAATTCTATCCCGAAAATTTCTTCAACATGTTTTTTAAGAGAGTCTTCATCGATTATGTTGGGGGCTATAACATAATCTTCAAAAAGTCCGTCAATTACATTTTCAATATTTTCTTTCAGAATATTTTCTATATCCTCTCCGTGGAGAATATCTTTTCTCAATGAATAAATAACATTACGCTGTTGATTCATTACGTTGTCATATTCAAGAAGATGTTTACGGATTTCAAAGTGCATGGCTTCCACTTTTTTCTGGGCATTTTCGATTGACTTTGTAATAAGTGAATGTTCTATCGGTTCCCCTTCCTGCATACCAAGTTTGTCCATTATATATGCGATTTTTTCTGAGCCGAAAATCCTTAAAAGGTCATCTTCAAGGGAAAGATAAAATCTTGATGAACCAGGATCCCCCTGACGCCCTGTTCTACCTCTTAACTGGTTGTCAATCCTTCTTGATTCATGTCTTTCGGTACCTATAATGTGAAGGCCGCCCAAATCAAGGATTTCCTGCTTGACCTTGATGTCTGTACCACGGCCAGCCATGTTTGTGGCAATCGTTACAGCACCTTTTTCGCCGGCCTTAGCAACAATTAACGCTTCCTTTTCATGGTGCTTGGCGTTCAATACTTCATGGGGAATCCCCTTTTTTGTAAGTAACCTGCTCAAAAGTTCCGATTTTTCTATGGAAACTGTTCCAACAAGCACAGGCCTGCCGATTTTATGATTTTCGACTATATCTTTGATGATAGCATCATATTTTTCTTTTGCTGTTTTATATATCTGGTCAGGATAATCTTTTCTGATCATAGGTTTGTTGGTTGGGATAACAATGACGTCAAGTCCATAGATTTCTCTAAATTCCTGTGCTTCAGTTGCAGCGGTACCGGTCATTCCTGCAAGTTTGTCATACATTCTGAAATAATTTTGAAATGTGATAGATGCAAGGGTCTGGTTTTCATTTTCTATCTTGACCTGTTCTTTTGCCTCAAGGGCCTGATGAAGACCATCAGAGTATCTACGGCCCGGCATAAGCCTTCCGGTGAATTCATCTACAATCACTATCTGACCATTTTGAACAACGTAGTCCACATCCCTTTTGAAGATGGCGTGAGCTTTAAGGGCATTGTTGACATAGTGAAGCAGGTCTACATTTCTTACATCAAAAAGATTATCAACGTTGAGTGCTTTTTCTACCTTGTTTATCCCCTCATCAGTAAGTTTTGCATTTTTTTCTTTTTCATCAAGAGTATAGTCTATATCTTTTTTAAGATTTCTTACTACATTGTCGACTATGTAATATTTGTCAGTGGACTGGTCAGTGGGGCCACTTATTATTAGAGGCGTCCTTGCTTCATCTATAAGAATGCTGTCTACTTCATCAACTATTGCATAATTTAATTCTCTTTGAACAAAATCGCCAAAATCATATTTCATGTTGTCGCGAAGATAATCAAAACCAAACTCATTGTTTGTACCGTATGTTATATCGGCATCATAAGCCTCTTTTCTTGAGCATTCAACTATTGTTGTCTTGAATTTTGATTCATCTTCCCATACCACTTTAAAGGATTTTTCATGCTGAATAATGCCAACTGAAAGTCCCAGGAAAAGATAAATAGGCCCCATCCAGGTTGCGTCCCTTCTTGCAAGATAATCATTTACCGTGACAAGGTGAGCCCCTTTGCCGCTTAATGCGTTGAGATAGAGTGCAAGAGTTGCTACAAGTGTTTTACCTTCACCAGTTTTCATTTCGGCAATTTTACCCTTATGAAGGACGTAACCACCGATAAGCTGTACGTCGAAATGCCTCATCGAAAGAGTCCGTTTTGACGTTTCCCTTACAGTTGCAAAAGCTTCAACAAGAATATCATCAAGTGACATCCCTTCACTCAGCATTTGCTTGAATTTATTGCTTTGTGCTTTTAACTCCTCATCTGACATCTTTTCGAGTGTTTGCTCAAGTTTATTAATTTCCTGCACAACACTCATGCATTTTTTCAAGTATCTGTCGTTGTATGTGCCAAACAACTTTTTTGCCAAACCAACAATCATTTATATCTCCTTTTTGTTTCATTTTTTTCTATCAGTGCCGTGATAAAATATACGATTCCAAGTACCAAAATTGCGGCAATTGCCGTATACATCTGCATCCCTGTCTCTTTATGTTGCAATTTTATTATTAGAACTTCTCTCACAAAAGCAATAAGTGCAACCCCCAAGAATATGCTTATCTTTAACTTGCCACCTTTTATAGATTGTATTTCCGTATGTAAAAGTTCAATCAAAACCCATAAAATTAATAATGAGCCGAGTGCATATATAATAATATCCTGGGGCTGGTTTAGATAATGGTGGTATGTTTCAAGTCCCAGAAATACGATTGCGCCAAATGTAAGGCCGATAAGTATTATAACCAGCAGAAAATGACCAAAGAGCATAAACCTTTCGGAAAAAGAGATTAGTTTGTTTTTAAAACTGAATGCTCTGGTATATTTGTTTACTTCGATGTTTGTGTAGGCAGTATTTATAAGGCTCATCTGGACATCTAAAATTTTATGAAAAGATAACAAAATATTTTTTCTTACTATGTCGTATTCAATCTGCTGAAATATTTTTTCATGAATCCATGTTCTAATAAATGAGAAAATCGATATAAAAGTTTGATTATCTATGGTTATTTCATTGAATGTAGCCACCATTCTTGCCGTATAATTGATGAAGTCGTTGTTTATTTCTGCCTTGAAAAACTTTGTGTACCATAATTCCAGCATCTGCACATATTTCGTAATATTGTAGTCAGAAGGCAATTCAACTAAGTCAAGCTTCCCCTGTATAAACAATTGAATGTCACTGACAAACTCATCTTTGTAGGAGAGCATTTTATCGCTGATTTTTAAAATATTTTCAAGATCAGCATCCAGAATGTTGTAAGTGTTTCTTATATCTTTAATGTAGCTCATTTTTGTTTCCTCTGCCTTAACCTTCTTATTTTGGTTGAAAAAAATTTACTTTTAAAACATTATAAGATAATATTATAAAAAAGTATTGTCAATTTTTATATGCTTGAAGGGGGCTAGCTTGAGAAAAAGCAGTTTAAAAAGAGCAACAGCCGAAACGGAAGTTTTTGTGGAAGTAAATCTTGACGGGACAGGAGAGCACAAGATTGACACTGGAATAGGTTTTTTTGATCATATGCTTGAGCTTTTTTCAAAGCATTCAAACATAGATTTAACTGTTAAGGTAAAAGGGGATACACATATAGATTACCACCATACTGTTGAAGATACCGCTATAGTGCTTGGCCAGTGCATACTGGGGGCACTTGGGGACAAGAAAGGGATAAACAGATATGGCTTTTTCCTTTTGCCAATGGATGAAACCCTGATAGAGTGTGCAATGGATCTTTCAGGCAGGACTTATTTTAATTATGATGTTGCTTACTTTACTGATAAGGCTGGTGAATTTGATGTGGAGCTGGTTGAGGAGTTTTTCAGGGCTTTTTCAGATAACTTGAAGGCTAACATCCATATTGTTAAAAGGTTTGGAAAAAATACACACCACATTGCCGAAGCGGTTTTTAAGGCTGTAGCAAGAAGTTTGAGGATGGCAGTAAGTGTTGTTGGTGAGGGTATTCCGAGTACCAAAGGGGTGATTTAGATATGATAGTAATAATAGATTATGGCATGGGTAATCTGCAGAGTGTCAATAATGCCCTTATAAGCCTCAATCTAAAATCTGTTATTTCCGCAAATCCCGAAGATTTAAAAAAAGCTGACAAGGTTATTCTGCCTGGAGTAGGAGCTTTTAAGGACTGTTATGATGGACTTGAAAGGGCCAAGTTTATAGGTCCTATTTATGATTTTATTGACACCGGTAAACCTTTTTTGGGGATATGTGTAGGTATGCAGCTGCTTTTTGAAAGAAGTTTTGAGTTTGGCGAGCACAAGGGGCTTGGGATACTTGAAGGTGATGTGGTTAAATTTCCTGATGAGTTGGTAAAAAATGGTTTAAAAATACCTCATATGGGCTGGAATAATGTAAAAAAATCAAAAGCCGGGACTTTTTTCGATTTTGTTCAAGATAACAGTTTTTTATACTTTGTTCATTCCTACTATGCACCTGTGCTCGATTCGACTGCCCTTGTATGTGAATACGGTTTGAATTTTAGTGCGGCTGTTCAAAAAGAAAATGTTCTTGGGGTACAGTTTCATCCTGAAAAAAGTCAGGATCTGGGACTTGAAATACTTAAAAGATTTGGAGAATTATGATGCTTGTTATACCAGCAATAGACATATATGATGGTAAGGCTGTAAGGCTTGAAAAAGGTGATATGGATAAAAGAAAAGAATATTTTGAAAACCCTGTTGATGCGGCAAAATTTTTTCAGGATTTAAACATCAGGAGAATTCACATTGTGGATTTAAATGGTGCTAAAGAAGGTAAAACAACAAATTTTAAGGTGATCGAAAGTATCGTTAAAAACACTTCCCTGGTGGTTGAAGTAGGGGGAGGGATAAGGGACATAAAACGAGCTGAAGATTATTTTAATCTTGGGGTTAAATTTGTTATTCTCGGCACTGCAACAGTAAAAAATCCGGAGTTTGTGAAAACGCTCCTTAAAAAATATCCCGGACAGATTATCCTTGGGGTTGATGCAAGAGATGGTTTTGTCGCAACAGAAGGCTGGTATGAAAAAAGCAACCTGTCTGCCCATGAAGTACTTGAAATATATTCAGACTATGAGCCGGAGAGTGTTATCTATACCGATATAGGAAGGGATGGGATGCTGACAGGTGTGAATGTGGAAGCGACAGTAAATCTTGCAGAGAAAACCAAATTTAATGTAATTGCTTCAGGAGGGCTAAAAGGGATTGAAGATGTGGAGGCTCTCAGAAAAACAGAAAAAGTGTACGGATGTATTGTTGGTAAAGCATTTTATGAAGGGAGAATAGACCTTAAAAAAGCCCTGGAGATTGCAAATGCATAATTTTCTAATTTTGGTTGCAACAGGATTTTATAGCGGCTATTCGAAATTAATTCCCGGTACCATAGGAACACTTGTCGCTATTCCGTTAATAGCTATGAGTTTTTGGCTTTCACTTTTCGGTAAGTTTTTTGTATTTCTTGTTCTCTTTGTCATAGGGATAATTTCTGCTGAATACTATGAAAGTTTTTATGAAAAAAAAGATCCGGGTGAGGTTGTTATAGATGAAATAGCAGCTTATTATTTTATCCTGATGTTCGTAGAATTTACATTCATGAATGTATTGTTGAGCTTTTTGTTGTTTAGACTTTTTGATATTACAAAAGTATACCCCGCCAACCAGGCAGAGGCAGTTGGAGGCGGTGTCGGGATAATGCTTGATGATATGGTAGCTGCAATTTATGCCATTATTGTGTTTTTTGTTATAAAAGGATTTGTATGATAAATTGTTCTATTTTTGCAATTGGCAATGAGCTTCTTGAAGGAAGTATAATTGATACAAATTCTGCCTACCTTGCCAGGTTTCTTTCTAATCTCGGGATAAACATCAAGAGAGTCAATCTCTTAAAAGATAACCTGAATGAAATCGTAGATGCTTTGAGATTGGCAGAAAATGACTCGGAGATTATTGTTACAACCGGAGGGCTTGGTCCTACTTTTGATGATTTGACTTCTTGTGCCTGTGCAGAAGCTTTTTATTACGACTTTGAAGTGAATGAAATTGCACTTAATCACATAACTTCTATGTTATCAAGCAGGGGGGTAACGATTAAAGAAAGCCACAAAAGGCAGGCTATGCTACCAAAAGGTTGTTTGTTGTTTGACAATAAAGTTGGAACTGCCTTAGGTTTTGCTGTAAAGACGAAAAAAGGGTTTTGTTTCTCTCTTCCTGGTATCCCATATGAAATGAAGCATGTTTTTGAAAGCTCTATGCTGGATTTTATCAAAAATAACTTCAAATTAGAAGAGGTGTACCGACTGGATTTAAAGTTTAAGGGGCTTCCCGAGTCTGACGTGGACGATGTTATAAGAAATATTGATATGCCTGATGATGTTGAGTGCATTATAAATGTTTCAAAAGGTGAGATTATTGTAAGACTGAGAAGTTTTAACTTGCAGCACCTGGACAAAGTAAAACAGATATTAATATCAAAACTAAATGATAATTTTTTCGGAACTGGGGATGAAAGTTTACAGAGTGTTCTTTTGAGGAAATTGATTGAAAATGGACTGACGATAGCTACTGCTGAGAGTTGTACAGGAGGGCTTATTGCTAAGAAAATTACCGATGTCCCTGGAAGTTCAAGTGCTTTTTTGGGGTCTATTGTTGCTTACAGCAATGATGTGAAAAGTAAAATATTGCATGTGCCTGAAGATGTGCTCTTAAATTATGGTGCCGTCAGCAAAGAGTGCGCAGCAAATATGGTTGATGGCCTAAAAAAAATATTTAATTGTGATCTGGCCATATCTGTGACCGGGATTGCCGGCCCTGATGGTGGAAGTGAGGAAAAGCCAGTAGGATTGGTATATATAGGTGTACTTTTTAAAGATGCTGTTGAAGTTAAGAGATATGAGTTTAGAGGTGACAGGGAAGCTATCAGGGAAAGGGCAGCCAATGCAGCTCTTTCAATTGCTATCGATATTATAAAATGAGAGCTTTTATTGCAATAAAACCCCCTGTTGATATTTGCAAACATTATTTTGGACATATAAATGAATATGCTGGGTCTTTCTCCGGTAAAATAGTCAGGTATGACCAGATGCATATAACTTTGTTTTTCTTTGAAGATATAACAGACAGGCAAAAAGATATGGTTGCAGACGCTTTGAAAGACTTTTCAGGGTATGGTAGTTTTGAGATAAAGCTTGAAAAATATAGTCTTTTTTACAGAAACAAAATGCCATCAGTCTGCTTTGTAAAATGTGTGTCCGAAGAGTTATTTATACTTAGAAAAAAACTTGAGAAACAACTTGATTTTGTAGAGTTTGACAGGAAGCCTTTTAAAGCACACCTTACTCTGGCAAGGATAAAAAAAGTTTCAGATGATGACAATTTTAATAGATTTTTATCGGAATCAGCGGTAAAATATTTTAGTGTGTATGAGATTTTATTTATAAAAAGCACGCTTAAGAGTAATGGCCCGGTTTATGAGACTATATTTAAGATAAATTTGAAGAGGTGAAATAATGGACAGTAACAAACTTAAAGCTATTGAGCTTGCGATGAGCAAAATTGAAAAAGATTTTGGTAAAGGGGCTGTTATGCGCCTTGGAGATAAAGCTATCGAAAGACCTCCTGTAATACCTACAGGAGCGTTGTCCCTTGATATAGCCCTTGGCGTGGGCGGTATTCCAAGAGGAAGAATAACTGAAATTTATGGAAGTGAAAGCAGCGGAAAGACTACTGTTGCTCTACATGTTATCGCTGAAGCACAAAAAAGAGGGGGAGTGGCAGCATTTATTGATGCTGAGCATGCCCTTGACCCTATTTACGCAAATGCTATTGGAGTGGATACGGACAACCTTCTTGTCAGCCAACCTGACAGTGGTGAAGCCGCCCTTGAAATAACAGAGACACTTGTTAGAAGTGGTGCAATAGACGTTATCGTGGTGGACTCTGTTGCAGCTCTTACTCCAAGAGCTGAGATAGATGGAGAAATGGGTGATGCCCATATGGGCCTTCAGGCAAGACTTATGAGTCAGGCTTTGAGAAAACTTACAGCTATTGTAAATAAATCAAAGACTGCACTTATTTTTATAAATCAGACAAGACAAAAAATAGGTGTTATGTTTGGAAATCCTGAAACAACTACAGGTGGCAATGCACTGAAATTTTATGCTTCATTAAGGATAGAAATAAGAAGAACTACTTCATTGAAGGATAAAGATGAAACTGTGGGCAATCATGTAGTTGCAAAAGTTGTTAAAAATAAGGTGGCTCCTCCTTTCAGACAGGCAGAATTTGATATAATGTTTGGTACCGGAATCTCCAAGGAAGGTATTTTGATTGATATGGCAACGGATGCTGATATAATAAATAAGTCCGGTGCGTGGTTTAGCTATAAGGATCAAAAGCTTGGGCAGGGGAAGGAAAACGTGAGGACATTTTTGAAAGATAACCCTGAAGTCGCACTTGAGATTGAAAATGCTCTTAAAGCCAAATACGGACTTGTTCAGCCTGAGGAATAGGGAATTTTGAATAAATAATGAGGGTATATTTATGGTAGAAATCAATGAAATTCTTTCGTTGGCGTTAAAAAGAAGGGCATCTGACGTCCACCTGAAAGTTGGCAGGCATCCTATTTTCAGGATTGATGGCAAACTTCTTAATATACCCGAATTTCCTAAACTTACCGGTGAAGATACATTAAAGATAGCAGCCACAATAATGAACAACCATGTTAAGGCAAAATTTAAAGAAACTTTTGAGGCGGATTTCTCATATAGTATCCCTAATCTTGGAAGATTCAGGGTCAATGCTTATATTCAAAGAGGGACGGTTGTTATCGTTTTCAGGTCTATCCCGAAAGATATTCCAAACATAGATGGTCTTAACCTGCCGGAGGTAATAAAAAAGATTTCTCTTGAAAACAGAGGCTTGATACTTGTTACGGGAACTACAGGTAGCGGTAAGTCAACTACGCTTGCATCGATGATTGATCACATAAACAACAGTAAAGACGTAAATATTATCACTATTGAAGATCCTATAGAATTTTTGCACAGAGACAACAAATCTATAATTTCGCAGAGGGAAATAGGCTCGGATACGCTTAGTTTTGCTGAAGCATTAAAAAGGTGCTTGAGGCAGGACCCGGATGTAATTCTTGTAGGT
This sequence comes from Deferrivibrio sp., assembly GCF_055117995.1. Lineage (NCBI taxonomy): Bacteria > Pseudomonadati > Deferribacterota > Deferribacteres > Deferribacterales > Deferrivibrionaceae > Deferrivibrio > Deferrivibrio sp. The sequence continues at coordinate 13,103 of NZ_JBSQOT010000028.1, forward strand.
GAGATGAGGGATCTTGAAACTATTGAAACCGCTATGCTGGCAGCAGAAACCGGTCACCTTGTAATGTCAACTTTGCATACCTTAAATGCTCCGGAAACTATAAACAGAATTATTTCCGTGTTTCCACCATACCATCAAAGGCAGGTGAGAATACAGCTTGCTTCGATTTTGAGAGCTGTAATTTCAATGAGACTTGTTAGTAGAAAAGATGGAAAGGGAAGGGTGCCGGCGGTGGAAATTATGATTAATACACCCACTGTCAGAGAGTGTATAATTGACAAAGAAAAGACTTCAATGATTCATGACTATGTTGAGGCTGGTAAAAGTGTTTATGGTAGCCAGAGTTTTGACCAGTCTTTGTTTGATCTATATAAGAAAGACTTAATTACTTTTGAAGAAGCATTGAAATGGGCTAATAAGCCTGATGACTTTACTTTAAGGGTAAAAGGGATAAGCAGCACATCCAATATTTCCTGGAATGAAGACCAGACAGAAAATCTATAGTTACCTTTATAAGCTAATTTCTTTGAAGGATTATTCTGAGAAGGAGTTGAGGGAAAAAGTTAAAAATAAGTTTAGGCCTGAAATGGAAATTTTGGAAGAAGTTATTGAAGAGTTTAAAGAAAAAGGCTTTATAGATGATTTAAGGCTTGCGAGAAATATAATTTCCTATAAGACTGACATGTTGTATGGTCCCGCAAAAATCTATGAAATATTGTATATTAAAGGGCTAACTGATTTTAAAGAAATGGTATACGAATATTTTGATAATCATATTGAACAGATTGAAGAGTCTTTGAAAGAAAAGATAAGTAAAAGATATTATGTGTTATCAGGAAAAAAAGATTTGAAAGTTTATGAAAAACTACTAAGATATCTGATTGCTAGAGGGTATGACTATGGTTTTTCAAAAAAAATTGTATCGGAGGTAATGAGAAATGAAAGTGATTTTTCTTAAGGATGTTAAAAATGTGGCCAAAGCCAATGAAATAAAAGAGGTGAAGGAGGGGTATGCACGCAATTATCTGTTTAAGAATAATCTTGCTGTTGAGGCTACAAAGGAAAATCTTGATAAATTGAACAAAAAACTGGAAAAGATAGCAGCAACGGAAGAGCAAAGGTTATTAAATGCTAAAAAATTGGCTGAACAACTTAAAACTGTTGAAGTAAAGATGAAGAAGAAAGCCGGTGAAAAAGGGAGACTGTTTGGTGCAATTACATCTTCAGATTTAGCAGATGAAGTGAACAAATTTGGTATTCAGCTTGATAAAAAATTGATAGATATGAAGAATCCTATAAAAGAGGTTGGGGTTCATATTGTTGATGTAAATATTTACAAAGGGATCAAAGGACAGTTGAAGGTAGTAGTTGATGCAGAATAGTATAAAAGACCCCAAAATGCCTCCTCATGATTTGGAAGCAGAGCGTGCAGTAATTGCTTCGGTGCTTCTTGAGGACAAGTCTCTTGATAAAGTGGTACACTTATTGAATAGTGACGATTTTTATCATCCTGCACACAGGGTGATTTATTCAACTCTTGTGCGGCTCAGTGAAGAAAATAAGCCTATTGATATAGTAACTTTGACATCAAGACTTAATGATACGGACTTGTTGCAAAAGGCTGGTGGAATTGAATATGTGTCTGCTCTTGTGGATATAATACCAAATGCTGCAAATATTGTATATTACGCAAATATTGTTAAAGATAAGGCACTGCTTAGAAATCTTATTGCTGCTACATCAGAAATTTCTGAAAAGTGTTTTTCTCACTATGGAGAAGTGTCTGAAATACTTGATGAAGCGGAAAAAAATATTTTCAGGATTGCCGAGTATAAATTAAAAAGCGAAGTAAGAAACATTGGCAGTATAATAAAAGATACGTTTGAGATTTTGGAATCATTGTATAACCGAAAAGATAAAATCACCGGTACGCCTACAGGCTTTGTTGACCTTGACAAAATGACCAATGGATTGCAAAAATCAGACCTTATAATTGTCGCCGGAAGGCCAGGGATGGGTAAAACGGCTTTTGCGTTAAATATTGCGCTTAATGCAGCGAGCAAGTATAAAAAATCAGTTGCAGTTTTTTCACTTGAAATGTCTTCCGGACAGCTTGTACAAAGGCTTCTGTCTTCCGAGGCAAGAATAGAATCCTCAAAGCTTAGAAGTGGAAGGTTTAACATGGAAGAGTGGACAAAACTTGCTTCTGTTGCCGGGCAATTGAATGAGCTAAACATTTATATAGATGATACTCCGGCAATATCTTCAATGGAGATAAGGGCAAAATGCAGAAGAATTAAAAGAGATGTGGGTCTTGACCTTATTATAGTCGACTATTTGCAACTTATGTCTGGTTCAAGGGCAGATAGCAGAGAGCAGCAAATTTCAGAGATTTCAAGGTCGTTGAAGGCACTTGCCAAAGAGCTTGACGTCCCTGTGATAGCACTTTCCCAGCTAAACAGGTCTGTTGAAAGCAGAACAGACAAGAGACCTGTTCCTTCAGATTTAAGGGAGTCTGGTGCCATCGAGCAGGATGCTGACCTGATAATATTTTTGTACAGGGACGAATTTTACAATAAAGAAACAAAATACCCTGGTATTGCAGAGGTCATTGTTGCCAAGCATAGAAACGGACCTACCGGTACGATACCTCTTGCGTTTATAAAAGAGTTTACAAAATTTGAGAATGCGGAAGTCAGGCTTGTTGATGTATAAAAAAATATACACATTTACTGATGGTGTAGTATAAATTCCACAAAAATTGTCAAAAAGTTCTAAAAAGTGAGTGGCATATTTTTTGCTTAATTAGACTTCAGTGAATATACATTGAGGTAAAAATGAAACAGACAACTATAAAAAAAGATATTTTATTTGAAGGTGTAGGGCTTCATACCGGAAGTAATATAAAGGTAAAGATATCTCCTGCTTTTCCCGATACAGGCATAAGATTTATGCGAGTTGATGTCAAAAACAGCGAATCTGTTGCCGTTTCGCCATACAGTGTAATAACTACCCAGCTTGCCACGGGTATAAAATGTGGTGATTTTCCTATAAGCACAATCGAACATTTGATGTCAGCGCTTTACGGTCTTGGTGTGGACAATGCACTGATTGAAGTAGATGGCCCTGAAATTCCAATTCTTGATGGAAGCTCAAAGCCTATTGTTGAAATGATTCTTGATGCAGGTATAAAGGAGTTGGGAAAAAATAAAAAATTTTTAAAAGTTAACAGAAGGATACGAGTTGATTTGCAAGATAAATGGATTGAGATTATCCCTTCGAGATTTTTTAAAATAACTTTTGGGATAGATTTTAATCATCCGTTGCTCTCTGTACAGAAGAAGTTTGTTAATGTTACTGCTGAAAGTTATGTAAATGATATTGCAAGAGCCAGAACATTTGGTTTTAAAAATGAGGTTGAGAGTCTCTGGAAGATGGGGCTTGCAAAAGGTGGATCTCTTGAAAATGCAGTTGTAATTGGTGAAGAAGGCGTACTTAATCCTGAAGGGTTAAGGTTTGAAGATGAGTTTGTTAGACATAAAATCCTTGATCTGGTTGGTGATATATCTTTGATAGGTTACCCTATATTGGGCCATATACGTGCTTATCGTTCGGGTCACCAGCTAAACAACCAGTTTGCTAGGGCTTTAATAGAATCAACAGATTGTTATTCTTTGGTTGAAATGGGTGAAGAACATTCAGATACAGAAAAAGAGTTGGTGTTAGAACCACAGGGTGTTGTCTGGTCATAGATTTATGACCAGACATTTTTTAGTTTACAGAATAAATCGGTTTATTTTTGTTTATCAGGACGTCAATTACACTGTCACAGCATAGTTTTGCCATTGCTTTTCTTGTTTCCTCTGAGGCACTTCCAATATGGGGAAGCATGACAACATTATTAAGCTCAAACAATCCTTCATAAATTTTTGGCTCAAACTCAAAGACATCAAGCCCTGCCCCTCGAATAATTTTTTCCTTAAGGGCAAAGTAAAGGTCGTTTTCTTTAACTATGGGTCCTCTCCCGATATTTACCAAAATGGCAGTTTTTTTCATCAATTTAAATTCGTTAATTGTGAATTTATGTTTGGTAGATTCATTTAAAGGGGCAGCAATTATTATAAAGTCAGACTCTTTCAGTAATTTTTCAAAATCAGTGTACTCTGCACCGGTAAGAAGCTCGGCCTGAAAATTTTTATGTCTTGTGTGGTAGAGTATTTTTACGTCAAACCCTTTTAAAATTCTCCCTATTGTCTGGCCAATTTTACCAAAACCAAAGATGCCAACGGTTTTTTTGTATAAATCAGTCCCAAGAAGTAGTTCCGGCTTCCAGCCAACAAATTTTCCCTCTTCAACAAATTTATGCCCCTCAACAATGCGTCTTGAGACTGAGAGCAAAAGTGCCACAGCAAGCTCTGCAGTGGTTTCGGTGAGGACATCCGGTGTATTGCAGACAACTATTCCTTTTTGTCCGGCATAAGTGACGTCTATATTATTATAGCCAACAGCATAATTTGCAATAACCTTTAATTTTTGTCCGGCATCAATTATGGACTTGTCAATCCTGTCAGACAGCATACATATGAGCCCGTCAGCATCAGAAATTTTCACTTTAAGCTCATCCATGGTTAAATCTCTGTCCGTTTTGTTATAGTCAAGAGTAAATCCTTGAAGGTATTTTTCAATTTCAAAAGGGAGTTTTTGGGTTATAACGATTTTCATTTGTACTTTTTCCTCCTGAACAAGTCTGTTCTTTTTGAAATAATTCTGTCAATAAAAAGCACGCCATCAAGATGATCAATTTCGTGCTGTATCAGCACTGCCTCAAACTCTTCAGCCTCTATAGCCCTGGTGTTGAGGTTTTCATCCTGAAACTGCACCAAAATTTTTCTCGCCCTGTTTACATTTCCTGTGTAGTCCGGAAGGCTCATACACCCTTCCCTGAACTGAAGCATCCCTTCCCATTTTAATATTTCAGGATTTATCATTATCATTTTACCATGATGGTTTGTACATTTTTTATTTTTGGATGCATCAATGGCAATTATTCTGTATAGTTTGCCAATTTGTGGGGCAGCTATCCCTACTGAGTGGGAAGTGCTATCCATTGTATCCATCAAGTCGGTAATTGTTTCTTTAACATCGGCCGTGATTTCTGAAACCTCTTCAGATATTTTCTTCAAAATCGGATTTGGGTATGTTAATACTTCTCTAATTGCCATGTTAAAACTCGTATGTCTCTATTTGTCTGACATTTATGTCAGTGCCGAGTTCATCAGAAATTGATTTTAATGAGAGTATCCAGGACTCATCAAGGTTTGATGGTACGTTTACTTCCATAACCATTATATAAAGAGGCTTGTCTTTTTTTCCGGCTACTTTTGTCTGCAGGTCAATAATGTTGATTTTTTTATCACTAAGAAACTTTGCAACCTTGTAAACAATACCGGGCTTGTCGGAGCCATAGACTGATACAATATATGTTTTTTCATATTTTTTGATTGGCTCCATATTTTCTATAAGCTTGATGCTGATAGAAAGATCAAGTTTTTTGCAAGAATTGGAGAACATGGAAGATATCTCATCTTCAGTAAATATTTTTTGATGACTGACAATAAGTATCATGGAGAAAAAACCACGAAGTAAAGTGGAACTCGAATCTTCAATGTTAAAACCATTTTCCAGTAATACTTTTGTAACCTCTGCAACAATTCCGGGTTTGTCAATGCTTACAAAGGTCAAGGCATAATAGTTTTTTTTCATCTCAACACTCCCATAGCTTTTTTGGAAAAATTTTCAATATATTCATTAGGATTTATATTGTAAGGTTTTGGGTCTATTGGTGAAACAATTGTTTTATAATATATTTGGGTTACCAGATTGTATTTTGAAAGATCAAATATAAAAGGTTCAATTTTCTTTTTTTCTGAGTCACTAATAATAAGCACTAACGGTCTGGTTGGGTCGTTTTTGTTAATTTCGTATACTATTGCAAGCTCACCTGAATTAAGAAGGACAAGCGTCCCGGTAGGATAAATCCCCATAATATCAACAAAAAATTTGACCAGAACTTTATTGAAATGTTTTCCTGACCAGCTGAACATAAGTTTTATAGCGTCATGTGCAGGCATCCCCTTATGATAAACCCTGTCACTTGTCATGGCATCGTATACGTCAACAATAGAGGTTATTTTGCCAGGCTTTGAGATATTTTTTTCTTCAAGCCTACCTGGATATCCGCTCCCATCTGCCCTTTCATGATGCTCTAATATACACTTTTTGGAACTTTCTGGCAATAATTTATCATTTTTAAGTAGCTCAAATCCCAGTAATGGATGTTGTTTCATTATTTCAAACTCTTCGTCAGTAAATTTTCCGGGTTTATTTAAAATGTGCTCAGGTACTTTCATTTTACCAATATCATGGAAAAGCGCTCCAATTCCAAGAATTCTTAGCTCGTCGGTGTTCATTCCGAGTCTTTTTCCAAGTGAAATTGAAAGAACACTTACATTGAGAGAGTGGGTAAAAGTGTAGTCATCAAAGTCCTTTAATCTTGATAGACTTGCAACAAGAGTTGGTTTTTTAAAACAGGAATCTACGAAGCTTTCTACAATATCCATACCGGCACTTGTGTTAACGGTATTTCCTATACGGGCATCTTCCAACAAAGCTTTGGTTCTTTTTTTTGCTTCAGAATGCATCTCCTGTAATTGTACAACCTCTTCTACTGTAGGATAATAGTTGACTGAAAATTCCATGTCTTCAGGATGTGAAACAATAAATTCTGAAAATTTTGCTTCAAAGCTTGAAGTGATAGGTTTAAATTGTACTCCCCTTTTATTTGACTTTACATATACCTCTTTTACACCATAATTTTTTAGCAGTTTGACTTTTTCTTCAAAAGTGGAATTTTGAGGCAAAAATGCTATTTTTATCCAGGGCTTGTCTGTCTTGATAATTTTCATCTCAGGAGTAAGTTCATTAATCAGAATTTTTTCCATTATTTATTGCCCCTTTTGTTACTTTACTTGACAACTAACGACTTTAATCTATTATAATTTAGTAATAATAAAAAATAAAGGAAGATTTTATGTTTGAACTTTTTACAGACAGAGCAAGAAGGGTTATTCTCTACTCAAGAGAGGAAGCTGAACGGCTTTTACACCCTTATATTGATACTGAGCATATCCTTATAGGGATATTGAAAGAAAAAAGCAGTGTGATAATGGAAATTTTTTCTCGAAAGGGGATAAATGTCGATACTCTCATAAATGATATTCAAAATCTTAGCGATGAAAACAATAATCTTACTATAAAAGGTAGTTTGCCATTTAGCCCCTTGGCAAAGAATTCTCTTGAATATGCTATGGAGGAATGCAGAATATCAAACAGCAAATTTATAAATCCAGAGCATATTCTACTTGGATTGTTAAAAGAGAAAAGAGGCAAAGCATCGGTTATCTTGAGAAAAGTAGGCTTTGACCTTATAAGTTTACGGGATGAAATCAGGATACTCTCAAGAACTTTTTCAAAAAGCAGCGTGATAGCAACTCCTAATCTGGATGAATATGGCAGGGATCTTACGCAGCTTGCAAGGGAGGAAAAGATTGACCCTGTGATTGGCAGGGAAAATGAAATTAACAGGATGATTCAGGTACTTTGCAGAAGAATAAAAAACAATACAATTTTGATTGGTGAGCCAGGTGTCGGAAAAACGGCAATTGTTGAGGGGCTTGCACTCAGGATGGCTGGTGATGATGTCCCCGAATATTTGAGAGGCAAACGTCTTGTATCCCTTGACCTTGGAAATCTTGTGGCAGGGACGAAATACAGGGGACAGTTTGAGGAGAGGGTTAAGAATTTATTAAAAGAGATAGAAAATGCAGGCAATGTAATAGTTTTTATTGATGAAATCCATATGATTATAGGGGCTGGTGCGGCAGAAGGCTCAATTGACGCTTCCAATATGCTAAAGCCTGCACTGTCAAGAGGTGCTTTCCAGTGTATAGGTGCAACTACTTTGAGTGAATACAGGAAGTATTTTGAAAAAGATGGAGCGCTGCAGAGAAGGTTTCAGACAATATTGGTAGATCCTCCCACAAGTGAAGAAACGATTGAAATTTTAAAGGGTATCAGAAAGCACTACGAAGATTTTCACAAAGTGTTTATTCCTGACAGAGTTATTGAAGAGTCTGTGTACATGGCTGACAGGTATGTAACGGACAGGTTTCAGCCGGATAAAAGCATAGATATTATTGATGAGTCATCGGCAAGACTTAAGATAAAGTACAATCAAATCCCATCGGAGATTATTGCTTTGAAGAATGATATTGAACAGATAAAGAAATCCAAAAGAAGAAGTTCATATTCAGATGATATTGGTGTTTCTGTTATTGACGATGAAGTGGAGAGACTGGATAACCTCTATAGATTGAAATTGGAAGAGTGGAGTGAACAGGTAAAGACCTCCTGGCCTACCCTTTCTGTTGACGATATAGCTGAAGTGGTATCGATGATGACAGGTATCCCGGTAAAGAAACTCACAGAAGATGATATGCAGAAGGTAAGCAATATTGATATTGAGCTTACAAAATTTGTCCTTGGACAAACGGAAGCTGTTGAAAGGGTTTCAAAGGCCATAAAAAGGAGCTATGCCGGTCTTAACAGTGAGTACAGGCCAATTGCGTCTTTCATATTTCTTGGGCCAACTGGTGTAGGCAAAACAGAGCTTGCCAAAAGACTTGCAGAAAAGCTTTTTGGTTCCCAGGATGCTCTTGTCAGAATCGATATGAGTGAATATATGGAAAAATTTAATGTTTCAAGACTTATTGGCGCCCCTCCGGGTTATGTCGGTTATGAAGAGGGGGGGAAACTTACAGAGCTTGTTAGAAGAAAACCGTATTCTGTAGTACTGTTTGATGAGATAGAAAAAGCCCACCCTGATGTGATGAACATTTTGCTGCAAATTCTTGATGATGGTTTTATTAATGATAGTCTTGGCCACAAAGTAAATTTCAAGAATACAATAATTATAATGACATCAAATCTGGGCACAAAAACGACAATTACAAATAAACAACTTGGCTTCGAAAATTCTCCCGATAATCTTATAAGCTATAATAAATTTAGTTCAAACGCTTTAAAAGAATTAAAAGATAATTTTCCACCTGAGTTTATTAACAGAGTGGATGACGTGGTAATATTCAGGCCACTAAGCAAGGAGATATTGTTTGATATAATTGACAATTTGGTAGCCGAGTTGAACGATAGACTTTCAAGGCATGAAAAGAAGATTGAAATTACTGAACCGGTAAAAGAATTTATACTTTCATCTGATTACAATTATAATTATGGGGCAAGACCTCTTAGAAGGCTTGTACAAAAATACATAGAGGAGCCGCTAAGTGAAGCCCTCATAGGTGGAAAATACCAGAAAAGAAAAAAACTTAAATGCAGTGTTAGAGGGGGTAAAATTGTCTTTGTCTAAAAAAATTGCTGTTTTTGGTGCAGGTGCTGTAGGAAGTTTCTATGGTTCACTTTTGCGGCAGGCAGGAAACGATGTCACCCTTATAACTAGAGGTGAGCATTTAAATAAGATTGTTGAACAAAATGGTGTTTATATAAAAAGTTTCAGTTTGGGTGATTTTTTTGTTGAAATAGATGCAAGAGATAAGCTTGACGATAAATTTGATATTATAATTGTTTCTACAAAGTCAAAAGATACGCCACTGGCCTGTTTGACTGCGAAAGATTTTCTGAAGGCGGGTGGTTTTGTGGTAAGTATGCAAAATGGAGTAGATAATTATAAGATAATAGCTGAAACATTTGGTAAAGACAGTACGGTAGTTTGCAGTGTTTATGCAGGGTTGACTGTTGAACCTTACGGGACAGTGGTTCATTCGGCAGCAGGTAAGCTTGCAGTAGGTGGGCTTTCGGACAAATCAAAAGAAAAGGCTTTGCAGTTTGTAGAGCTTTTCAAAGATTCACAAATAGAGTGCAAATATGAAGAAAATATAGAAGAAATCGCCTGGAAAAAACTTCTTTGGAACGTAGCATTTAATCCTCTTTCAGCACTGCTGGAAACTACCTGTGGAAGGCTAACAAAAAACCCTGATTCACTTTATCTTATGAGGAAGATGATAGATGAGTGTGTTCAGGCAGCTAAAGTTGATGGTGTTAATATAGATGAACATTATAAGGAAAATGTACCATTTATGATACAGGGGCTTGAAGACTATAAGACGAGTATGTTGCAGGATATTGAAAAGCTCAGGAATCCCGAAATCGGCGGGATTTTGATGCCAGTGATAAACAGGCTAAATGGCATGGCCTATTATTGTGATGCTGTGTATAAAGCATTAAGTTTTAAATATGGAGGAAAATTCATATATACACCAAGACTTACGGTAGATGTGATTGTCATAAACTCTGTCAGGCAGGTGTTGCTTATAGAAAGAAAGAACAAACCTTACGGTTGGGCAATTCCGGGAGGCTTTGTAGATTATGGCGAAACAGTTGAAAAGGCAGCGGTAAGAGAGCTTCTGGAAGAAACAGGCATAAGCGTGAGAGAAAATGATCTGAATTTTTTAGGAGTTTATTCTGATCCAAAAAGAGATCCGAGAGGGCATACTGTAAGTGTTGTGTATTATGCGTTTTCAGATGATAATCCGGTTGCAGCTGATGATGCAAAAAATGCATCTTTTTTCAGTTTTGAAAAGCTTCCCTCTGAAATTGCCTTTGACCATAGGGTTATACTTGAAGATTTGTACAAGCAAATTGGAGGTTAGTTATGGATATCGGGGTTAAAAATAAAAATTATTTTATAGCAGCTTCATCCAAAGGGATTGGATTTGGGATAGCAAAGGCTTTATCTGAAGATGGTGCAAATTTGTTGATTGGTGCCAGAAATATTGAGGAGCTTGAAAAGGCTGCCAATAAACTTTCCCGTTTTGGCGGTAACGTGATTTACGAAATTCTTGATGCTTCAGACTATAATTCTATAAAAAAATGGATTTCTTTCGGTATAAATAAATTTGGTACAGTTGATGGTCTTGTGGTCAATGCTGGTGGTCCCAGGGCAGGATATTTTTTCGACTTTGATGATGGCGAATGGGAGAAGGCATTTAATTTGACATTGATGAGTGCTGTAAGGATGATAAGGGAAGTTTTACCTTACATGATAGAGAAGAAAAAGGGTTCAATTGTTGCTGTTACTTCTACCTCTGTGAAGGAGCCAATAGATGTGCTGCTTTTGTCGAATGTGATGAGGTCTGGTGTAACAAGCTTAATAAAGAGCCTGGCGATAGAGTTTGGAAAATACAATATAAGGTTCAATAACCTTGTCCCGGGGCGAATTGATACGGATAGGGTGAGAAGCCTTGACAACTTAAATGCTGATAAAAAAGGAATTTCAATTGAAGAGCAGATGAAGGCTGAATGTTCACAGATACCTCTTGGCAGATACGGTCAGATTGAGGAGATAGGAAAAGCAGGCGCATTTTTATTAAGTGAAGCTTCAAGCTATATTAGTGGTGTAACACTTTTAGTCGATGGTGCAAAAACTAAAACAGTCTGGTAAATTATTTTTTTGACTGTTTTATTGCAAAAATTATAAAACCTATTACCGCTGCTACAACTATTCCTATAACCACTATTTTGCCAGCAGTCATCCCTTTCCCAAAATGCTGCTGAGCACCAGCGATTCTATCCATTGGTGAAGTAGCCATAAAATTAATAATCTTATCCACTTGCAACCCCCTTTATGTAAAAAGTATCACAAAATTATGGACTGACAAATACAAATATTATATAATATCCTTAAATTTTTAATTTGGGGGTAAATGAGGTATGAATATCTTGCTTATAAACGGGAGTCCAAGGAAAAATGGTAACTCAAGTTTCATTCTTGACAAACTGAAAGAAAAGTACTCTGGTGAAAACGTCAAAGAACTTATATTAAATGATTTATTGTATAAGGGTTGCCAAGGGTGTCTAAGTTGCAGAAAAAATAATTCATATTGTGTGGTTAAAGATGATTTGCAGGATATTTTACCAAAAATGATTGAAAATGACTTTATAGTGATTATTTCTCCAAATTATTACGGCTTTATAACAGGTCAAATAAAAACATTCCTTGACAGGTGGTATTGTCTTAAAGATTCAAATAAAATGTCAAAATTTAATGATACAAAGGTTTTTTTCATAGTAGTTCAGGGTGCGTCAAATAGAGATCACTCAGAAAATATTCTTGACTGGTCAAAGAAAGTATTGGAGTCCTTTAACTTGAAATACTATGGCTACACAATTCCAGGATGTAGCCATGAAAATCATGACATGGTGCAGATGAAATACCCTGAGCTCAGCATGCATATTAATATGTTTGTAGGTTAACATGCTTGAGCCGATAGTTTGGAATAGGAACACACTTCTTATGATTGATCAGAGAAAGTTGCCCCATAAAAGGGAATATTATGCCTGCAAGACACTTGAGGATGTGTGTTATGCAATAAAGAATATGGTTGTAAGGGGTGCTCCTGCAATTGGTGTTGCTGCTGCGTTTGGATTTGTGCTTGGCATAAGGGAAAATTTAGAAGTAGACCATATTTCCGGAAAATTGATTTCAACAAGGCCCACTGCAGTTAATCTTTCATGGGCAGTTTGCAGGATGAAAGAGTTTTATCGCTTAGGCTTGGATGTAGAACAAAAAGCACTTGAAATTTATAACAATGATATCGCTATAAATAAAAAAATTGGAGAAAATGGCTCTGAGGTTATATTGGATAATTTTAATATTCTTACCCACTGCAATGCTGGCGCACTTGCAACAGCAGGTTATGGGACTGCTGTTGGTGTTATAAGAGCTGCCTTTGAAAGAGGGAAGAATATTCATGTTTATGTAGATGAAACAAGACCTTTTTTGCAGGGGGCAAGACTGACGGCATTTGAGCTTAATGAGCTTGGGATAAAAAATACGTTAATTTGTGACAATATGGCTGGTTACCTGATGAAAAGTAAAAAGATTGATCTAATTGTTGTAGGTGCTGACAGGATAGCAAGAAACGGTGACGTTGCAAACAAGATAGGAACATATAGCCTTGCGGTGCTTGCCAAATATCATAAAGTGCCATTTTATGTCGCCGCACCTTTTTCTACTTTTGATCCTGACACAGAATGCGGTAATGATATAGCAATAGAAGAAAGAAGTGATACGGAGATAAAAGAGATTGGAGGAGTTAAAATTGCTTGCGAAAATCAGAAATGTTACAATCCCGCTTTTGATGTTACGCCGTCTGAACTTGTAACAGGAATAATTACCGAAAAAGGAATTTTTAAGGCATCAAAACTTTATAAATTTTACAATAAATTAGGAGGAAAAGATGGGTGTTAGTTACAAAGAACTTGGTCTTGTCAATACCAGGGAAATGTTTAAAAAGGCAATGGAAGGAAAGTATGCAATACCTGCATACAATTTTAATAATCTTGAGCAGCTTCAAGCGATTATTCAGGCATGTGTTGAAACAAAATCACCTGTCATACTTCAGGTTTCAAAAGGAGCAAGGGAATATGCAAATGCTACTATGCTGAGATATATGGCTCTTGGTGCAACAAAGCTTGCAGAAGAACTTGGCTACAATATTCCAATAGCTCTCCACCTTGACCATGGAGACTCGTTTGAGATTTGCAAATCTTGTGTGGACTCTGGTTTTTCTTCCGTTATGATTGATGGTTCGCACCTACCTTTTGAGGAGAATATTGAATTAACAAAAAGAGTAGTTGAATATGCTCATAAATTTGATGTAACTGTTGAGGGTGAACTCGGAGTTTTGGCGGGTATTGAGGATGAAGTTGTGGCGGAAAAATCTCACTATACCGATCCTGATCAAGTTGAAGAGTTCGTATCGAAAACGAAAGTAGATTCTCTTGCAATTTCAATAGGGACATCACACGGTGCGTACAAGTTTAAGGTAAAACCAGGGGAGTCTGTGCCTCCATTAAGATTTGATATTTTGGAAGAGATAGAAAGAAGACTGCCAGGTTTTCCAATAGTTCTCCATGGGGCATCTTCTGTTATGCAAGAGTATGTTGATATGATAAATAAGTATGGTGGCAATCTTGAAGGTGCTGTTGGGGTTCCTGAGGAACAACTTAGAAGAGCTGCCGAAAGTGCAGTGTGTAAAATAAACATAGACAGCGATGGGAGATTAGCTTTTACAGCTAAAATTAGGGAGTTTTTGTGGAACAATCCAAAAGAATTTGACCCGAGAAAATATTTAAAACCTGCAAGAAACGCGTTGGTAGAAATGTACAAACATAAAAATATAAACGTGCTGGGTAGTGCCAACAAAGCTTAAAAAAACATATGTGCCACGTATTTGCGTGGCACAGTCCAATTTGATAAATTTCTTGAAAAATTTTCTATAAGTCCTATATTAATTATTCCCAACGGTATTGGTTTGGGTTAAGATTTGACAGTAAGATGTAACTATATGTCAAATAAGGGTAAAAAAATTTTTCAATTTTTTTAAAAAAAGTTATTGACAATGTGGAATGATTTATATATAAAGACCATCCGCTGCTTGAGAGGGTGGTTGGATTTGAAGGTTGAAAGAGGAATAGGTCAGTT
>NZ_JBSQOT010000029.1:0-25414 GCF_055117995.1 Deferrivibrio sp.
TTAAAAAAGGAACTACTAACGAGAACTAATTTTTTAATAATAAAAAGGGTGGGTCAAAATTCGTGATAAAAATGGGTTAATTTTAATGATAATTGACAATAGCAAAAGATAATAATTTTAATGCATTACCGGATAATTTCATTGAAATTGGTATAGGTTTTCAATTTGGTTTTGATTATTACAGTTTATACAATAGGCAATGGCGACCTTTTTTAAATACAAGTTTAGGGCTAAATAATAACAGCAATATCGGTTATTCTATATTTACAGGCGTTGGCGGAGGCGTTTTTAAACAGGATAATCTCGCATTAGGAATAAAGTTTGGCAAAGGATTTTTTGGGCAAGATTACAATATCTACAATTTCGAAATAAACTATAATTTATGGTTTTAAAAGCCTTAATTATAAGTATATTTCATGCTTAGAGCGGCACTTGCTGCACTCTATGTACAATTTTCTTCTATTGTAGTTTTTTTCAAATGAGCAATAAAGCTCTCTATGCGGGGTACTCCCTTCACATTTTTCACAATAATAAGTAGTTTTACCGACATTACACCCGTTGATAAAACAAAATAGGAGAAGACCAACTACAAATATAAGATACATTAATAAATGAATCATAAGCCCTTCTTCTCATAGGAAACCTAATTTACAGGCCCTATAATAAAATATTATATATAATTTGTTTTAATTACAATTTACACCATATACTATAGGTATCAAGATTAATTAACTTCAGGCTTATAATTATTTGTAAATTCTCTAAAAAATGCATCTCTGTCAATAATTGAAAAGTTTAAAAACGTCACATTTTTCATATGTCTAAACCACGTAAGCTGCCTTTTTGCAAAATTTCTCGTTTTTTTCTTTATTTCACCAACAACACTTTCAAAATCCCCACCATGTCTTAAAAAATCTGCCAATTCTCTATAGCCGATAGCTTTAAATCCCGGACAATTTTCATCATACCCTAAATTTAACAGATCTCTAACTTCGTCTATCCACCCTATTTCTATCATTTTATCGACTCTTTTGTTTATCTTTTCATAGAGCAAATTTCTTTCATAATTAAAAACATATACATCAAACTCAAACTGAAGTTTTTTATGGTATTTTTTATGCATAAGGCTAAATGGAATACCCAATACATAATAGGCTTCAAGTGCCCTCAAAATTCTCTTTTTGTCATTTTTGGAAATTTTTTTAGCATATTCAGGGTCAATATCTGACAATCTATTATACATAGCTTCAAGGCCAATATCCTCACACTCAATATTCAGATTAAGAAAAACCTTTTCATCCCTGCCACTAACCTGACAAAGCCCTTCTACTAATGACTCTACATAAAGGCCTGTGCCACCTACAACCACCGGGATTTTTCCCATTGATATTATCTCCGGCAAAAGTTTCCCACAATGTCCAAAAAACTCCCCAACATTGTATTGAATATCAGGTGCAATAATATCTATCAAGTGATGTTTGCACTTTTCCAACTCATTTTTGCCTGGCTTAGCAGTACCAATGTTCATATATTTATACACCTGAAAAGCATCTGCATTTATAATTTCAATATTTAAATGCTCGGATAATTCGAGGACAAAATCAGATTTACCAGTAGCTGTGGGTCCTGTTATTATAGGTATCTTCATAATCTGTGAAACTTCTTAAAAATTTCCTCTTTACTCATCTTATAAATAATCGGTCTTCCATGAGGGCATGTAAAAGGATTTTTTGTTTGAAAAAGTTCGCTAACAACCTTTTTCATCTCATAATCAGTCAGCTTTTCACCCGCCTTTATCGCTGTTTTACATGCCATTGTAATGGAAAGACTATCAAGCAGATTTTCATTTTTGTTTTTATGAAATTCATTGATAAGTTCCATAAATTCATTTTCAATATTTTTATGAACTATACTTGTAGGTACACTAAGGACTGAAACAAAATTCCCACCAAAATCCTCCAAATCAAACCCTATTTTTTCAAAATTTTTTATATTTTTGATAATAATCTCTTTATCTTCTTCCAAAACTTCAATTACAACTGGCTCCACAAGCTTTATTTTAATACTCGTCTTTTCAGCTTCTGATATAAACTTTTCATACAACACCCTTTCGTGGGCAATGTGCTGGTCAATAAAATACAGCTCTGAATCTATTTCCACCAAGATTACACTATCAAAAATCTGCCCTATTATCTTAAATTCATTTACAGATTCATTTTGTATCTCTTCTGTCTCAAAAAGATTGTCAATATTGACAGAATATACAGTCCGTTTTTCCTCAACAACATATTTTATACTATCATCACTTATATCGTAGCTATAATTTTCTTTACTTTCATTTAATTTTAAACTCCCTAAGTGATTTGAAACAGCTCTGCTGACCGTTGAAAAAATTTCCCTGTCATCAAAAAACTTAACATTCATTTTAGTAGGATGCACATTTACATCTACCATTTCAGGTTTGACTTTAAGGGACAAAACAGCTGCCGGGTATTTGTTTTGAGGCAATTTTCTGTAATAGCCCTGAATTAAAGCCTGCATAACAGAAAAGTCTTTAATAACCCTGTTGTTTAGGCCTACGAAAATCATATCCTTTCTATTTCTCTGGACACCTGGCAGAGTCAAAATACACTCAAGTTCAATATTATCTTTCTTGTCAACAAGATAAGATACATCCTTTAAACCAAAACACTCAATAAATCTATCTTTCATACTGTCATATTTAGTAAAAGATAATATTTTTTTATCATCCGAATAAAATTCAATATCCACATTATAATTGATAATACTAAATACTTTTAAAAACTTAACTATCTCTCTTTGCTCTGCAGAAAATGATTTAATAAACTTCCTTCTTGCCGGAACATTTTCGAAGAGATTTTTAACCGTTACAATGGTACCTTGCTGACAACAGCCTGGCTTTAATTCACCTATTTTCCCCCATTCAACGGTTAGTTCGTATGCTTCAAAACCTTCCCTTTTTGATTCGATTTTAAAATCACTGACCGATGATATGGCGGCAAGAGCCTCGCCCCTGAAACCAAAAGTATTTATTCTATAAACATCCTCGATACTTCCAATCTTACTTGTAGAATATCTCAAGACAGAATTTTTAAGATCTTCCGGAAGAATCCCTTTGCCATTATCAGTGACCCTTACCAAACCGATGCCGCCGTCAAATATATCAACCCGGATAAAATCTGCACCGGCATCAAGGGAATTTTCCACAAGCTCCTTAACAACATTATAAGGGCGTTCTACAACTTCCCCTGCAGCAATTTTATTGGCAATTTTCTGGTCTAATACTCTGATTTCAGACACAATTATTCAGCAAACACACCCATTTTTCTGAATTTTTCATATCTTTGTTCAAAAAGCCTCTCCGGGGACATACTTTTGAGCTCTTTAAGATTTTTAAAAATTGCTTTTCTGACATTTGAAGCGGTCTGAACATGGTCTCTGTGGCTTCCACCCAAAGGTTCAGGGATAATTTCATCTATAATTTTAAGACTCAAAAGGTCCTGCGCTGTTAATTTTAATGCCTCTGCAGCCTTTTTTGAATAAGTTGCATCTTTCCATAAAATAGAAGCGCAACCTTCAGGGCTGATTACCGCATATATCGAATGTTCGAGCATCAGCACTTTATTCCCCATAGCAATGGCAAGGGCTCCACCGCTTCCACCTTCACCAGAAATTATTGTAATCATCGGCACAGTCAAACCAGCCATTTCAAACAAATTTCTTGCTATTGCCTCAGCCTGACCTCTTTCTTCCGCACCAATCCCTGGATAAGCTCCCGGAGTATCTACAAATGTGATTATCGGCCTTTTAAACTTTTCAGCAAGGTGAAATATCCTCAACGCCTTCCTATAACCCTCAGGGTTTGCCATTCCAAAATTTCTGTAAATATTTTCTTTGGTGTTTCTCCCTTTCTGATGTCCAACTACAACCACCGGCTCACCCTCAAACTTGGCCACACCTGCAACAATAGCCGGGTCATCCCTGAAAAGTCTATCCCCGTGTAATTCACAAAAATCGGTAAATATAAGTTTTATATAATCAAGCGTATAAGGTCTGTTTGGATGTCTTGCCACCAAAACTTTCTGGGCAGGGTCTAAATTTTTATAGACTGCAGCTTTTGCCCTGGCAAGCTTTTTCTCAAGGGACTCAATCTCTTGTTTAAAATCATCGCCTGAAATACCGGAAAGATTTTTTAACTCATCTATTTTCTTTTCAATTTCATAAATTTGTGTTTCAAACTCGAGAGGCTGTACTGTCATATCAATAAACTCCCTTTATTTTTTATATCTTTCTTTAATAACACATATCGGAAATTTTGGCAAAATAAATTTATGAATTAAACCTCATTTAACCTTTTCATTTACAACACCAACAAATAATGCTAAGATTTTGCTTTAGTTTGGCTAAACTTTACAAAATATTTTTAAACTAAATCTGGAGGAAATAATGATAATTGGCGTACCAAAGGAAATCAAAAACAACGAAAACAGAGTTAGCATGACACCTGCCGGTGTGCATCAGTTTATTGCGGCAGGCCACGAAGTTATTATCCAGAAAAATGCTGGAATAGGAAGTGGTATAAGTGACGAGGAGTATATCAAGGAAGGGGCTAAAATTATGGATACTGCAAAGGAAATTTTTGACAATGCAGAAATGATTATAAAAGTAAAAGAACCTCAACCTGCAGAAATTGAAATGCTAAAGGAGGGTCAGATACTTTATACTTATCTTCACCTTGCACCTGACAAGCCTCAGACTCTTGGACTTTTAAATAAAAAGGTTGTAGGCATTGCATATGAAACGATAGAGGTAAACAGGAAACTTCC
Organism: Deferrivibrio sp.; assembly: GCF_055117995.1. Taxonomy (NCBI): domain Bacteria; kingdom Pseudomonadati; phylum Deferribacterota; class Deferribacteres; order Deferribacterales; family Deferrivibrionaceae; genus Deferrivibrio; species Deferrivibrio sp. The sequence continues at coordinate 4,848 of NZ_JBSQOT010000029.1, forward strand.
GCTTCTTGAACCTATGAGTGAAGTTGCCGGTAAAATGGCATCTATGATGGCTGCACACTTTCTTGCCAAACCATACGGTGGAAGGGGTATGCTTGCTGGAGGTGTAGCAGGTACACACAGTGCAAAATTTGTAATCCTTGGTGGTGGTACAGCCGGTATTAATGCAGCAAAAATTGCAGCAGGCCTTGGGGCAAAAGTTGTTGTAATGGATATAAATCTTGAAAGAATGAGATATTTGGAGGATGTACTTCCCAAAAACTGTGAGACAATTATGTCCAACAGATACAATATTATGAATGAAATAAAAGGTGCCGATGCTGTTATTGGTACAGTTTTAATCCCTGGAGCAAAAGCTCCTCACCTTATTACAAGAGATATGTTAAAGCTGATGCAGCCAGGAAGTGTAATTGTAGATGTATCTATTGATCAGGGCGGTTGTGTGGAAACGTCAAGACCGACTACTCATCAAGACCCAGTGTATGTGGTTGATGGTATAATTCATTACTGTGTAGCTAACATGCCTGGAGCTTACGCAAGGACATCCACATTTGCACTTACCAACGCTACTTTGCCATTTGGGCTTGAAATAGCCAACAAAGGGTGGAAAAAGGCTGCAATAGATAATCCTGCTATTTTTAAAGGGGTAAATGTCTATGATGGGCATATCACCATAAAACCTGTTGCCGAAGCCCACGGGTTGCCTTACACCGACCTTTCACTGCTTATCCAATAAAAAAAAGCCCCCTTTTCGGGGGCTTACTTTTAAAATTCAAAAGACAGCGCTACTTCCGCCTTAACTTCGTTAGGTATTTCGTTTCCATCCACGGTAGATGTTTTATCACTAAACGCAAGACCTGCATCGAGCCTGAGCAAAAACAGGTTTAGTCCAAGCCCTGCAGTATAAACAGCATTAATATCACTTTCTGCAAGATTTTTATAATAGCCTGCTCTAAGTGCCAAAAATTTCAAAAGTTCAAACTCCGCACCAAAAGCTATATTTTGAGATTTATAACCGTTAATATTTGTATCGTTTTCCATTAAATCAATATCTGCCGCAAGCGTTAACCAACCAAACGGAGTAAATGCTACCCCACCTCTTGCCTGTGGGTCGATTTTATATTCACCTCCGGATGGCTTATCAAATTTTGGGGAATTAAGATTTCTCCCGACAATGCCAAGGGTGATGGTGTTTCCAAGTTTATACATTGCTCCTGCATCTATTCCAAAAGTGTTTGACTCAACATAGTCATCAGATGCGTTATCAAAAAGGTCATTGTCATTGTTATCATCGTAAAGGGAAACATAAGATTCATAATATCTGCCTTTCATAAATTTTACATTGGCGCCCAGTGAAAAATTTTTATTAAACGCATATCCATAAGATACCGGAACTTCATAATAGATAATTCCTGAAAACTTTATCTTTGATTCATTCTGGTCGTAGGACCCGCCTGTGACTGCATTTGAAGCAATTTTGGCTGTATTGACAACTGCATCGTATGTTTGCTGATCAATAGAAGTTATGCCATTTGCATTAAGAGAGTCATCAATTGCATACACAAAATTTTGTGCATCTGTAGTACTCCAACCTGTAAATGAAGAAATAGTGCTAACCAGTTCACTGTTTTGTTCTGACGTTAGCACATCAAGCGTTGTGTTTCCCACAATATTCGACAAGCTGTCAATAATATCTGTATCCACTGAATCAACACTATATTTTTTAAATCCAGTATAGGTAAAGCCGCAATATTCCCAAGAGCATAAACTCCCACGCCAAAATTCCCTATTCTTGAAGCTACATAACCATTTGCCTTGAAAACCACAGCGTCTTTGTCAGTGATTTTTGCAACATTGTTTACAAGATTTACGTAGTCATCAAGATTTGAAATGCTGATTGCCCCATTGTTACTGATATCGTTTGCCACTGCATCATAATCATAGTTTAAAATATCATCAATCTTTTCCCCAAGATTGTTATGAATAGAATAACCTAACCCTACTCCCACACCAAGTCCAAAATCTTTGTTTTCATACTTTCTTACATCCTTTTCCTTGTAAAAGCCAAACGCAGCAGGATTCCAATATGCAGCAGTAGAATCACTTACCACAGCCACATATGCACCGCCCATCCCAAGGGCCCTCGGTCCTACAATCTGCCACTCTGCAGCTGAAACTATTAGCGAAACACTTAAAAACAAAAACAAAAAAATCCTTTTCATAAAGCCACCTCCACATTTTTAAAAATTATAGCATAAAAAAACAACTCCTATTGACACAAATTGGAAAATTTATTATACTTAATTTAAGAACAAATGTTCTTGAATTATTGTGAGGCATTTATGAAAAAAGAAGAGAGAAAAGAAGCTATCTTAAAATTTGTTTACAATTTCTATATTTCATCAGGCTATCCACCCTCCATCAGGGAAATATGCAAAGGGACAGGCATAAGCTCCACTTCTGTGGTAAAAAAGTTTCTGGATGAATTAAAAGAAGAAGGAAAACTAAAAAAGACAGATCAGCTTGCAAGGGGATTATTTTTAAAAAAACAGATACCAATTATTGGTAAAATAAAAGCCGGTACACCTGTTATTTCTGAAGAGAATTTTGAAGGGTATATAGATTTGGACAGTTTCTCCAATATTCAAGACTGCTTCTTCCTTAAAGTTGAAGGTGACAGTATGAAAAATGCAGGCATTTTAGATGGCGACTTTGCATTGATAAAGCAGCAACATATTCTAAACAACAACGAAATAGGTGCATTCAGAATAAATGGTGAAGTCACTTTAAAGAGGTTTAAAGTACAAAAAAATAGCATACTATTAAAGCCTGAAAATGAAAACTACTCTGCTATTATTGTGAATGAAACTGATAGTTTTGAAATAATAGGCAAACTTATTTATATACTGAGAGATTTCAGAGAATAAACATGGTAACAACAATCAACGGTGAAGTGGAAGCCGGAATAGTTTTTAGAAATGGTATAGCTACACCTGCCTGGATAAAATATAACAATAACACAATAAGATTCAAAAAAGTGGTCTACCGCTGGAGTGAAAAAAAGGGTGAGGAAAATATAATAAAATTTACCCTTACTGACTCCCAGAAGATTTATGAAATAGCTTTCAACACAAAAACACTAAAATGCTTCCTGGTGGCTGTAGATGAGTAAATTTTTATGTCTTGATATGGACGCATATTTTGCCTCGGTAGAAATAGCTTCAAACCCAAAACTAAAGAATAAACCCGTGGGAATCGTCGGCTCTGTAGACAGGACTGTAGTTACAACTGCATCGTATGAAGCAAGAAGGTTTGGTGTAAAAACAGGGATGCCAAAATTCATGGCGGAAAAACTTTGTCCACAAATAACATTTATAGTGGGTAATTTCAAAAAATATGCTTACATATCCGAACAGATTCATACCTTTTTGAAAACCATTACATATAAAACGGAAATGTACTCAATAGATGAAGCATTTATGGATATATCCGATATAAACATGTCCCCACGGGACCTTGGCTATATGATAAAAAGCCACATAAAAAATCATTTCAAAATTACTTGCACAGTTGGAATCGGAAAATCAAAGCTTGTGGCAAAAATGGCAACCGAAATAAACAAACCGGATGGCTTAAACATTATCGAAGATGAAAATGTCTATAAATTTATGGACTCCTTCAAACTCGATGACATCTGGGGGATAGGCAAAAATCTTGCAAAAAGATTAAATGGGCTTGGAATATTTAATACAAGAGATATAAGAAAGTTAGGCAAAGATTTTTTCATAAATATTTTTGGCAAAAACGGAGAAAAAATTTACGATATGGCATTTGGAATATATAAAGAAGGCGTAAAATATGAAGAAGAACCTGTAAAGTCAATTGGGCATAGTCTTACATTGCCTGCAGACACTTTTGACAGAAAAATTTTAAATAGCTATATATTGCAGCTTTCGGATATGGTATCTTTCAGGGCAAGAAAAGCCAAAGTGGCAGGCAAAACAATAAATTTTCACATCAAATATTCCGATTTAACAAAATTCTCAAAAATGCACACGATAAATTACCACACTGCAGCCACGCATCAGATATACGAAATAGCCAAACATATATCTGAAGAAATTGATATAACAAAAGGGGTAAGACATGTGGGTGTTTCACTTAATAACCTCATCTACTCCTGTGACACCATAAATGATATTTTCAATAAAAAATGGGAAAATATATATTCAGCTATTGACAATATAAACCAAAAATATGGAAATCTTACGGTTACTTTTGCAAATATTTTGAATTGCCAGAGGCTTACATCAAATACACTTCATCCGTGGCAAAAACTTTAAATCAAAGAGAAACAATCTTAAAATCAGCTTCCAGATAATCATAATTTACTTTCAAAAGTGAAACAGCCAATCTGTCTCCAACTTTAAAAGTCTTTCTTGTCCTTTTGCCTATAATAATATTGTCATCATGATAGTAGCTGTAAAAATCGTCATCCATACTTGATAAAGGGATATAACCACCCATAATAAGTTTAGGAATAAATATAAAAATACCCCCGCTGTTAAGCCTGTTGATATATGAATCATAAACTTCGTCAATATGATTTTCCAAAAATTTCAACTTTTTAAACTGATGGATTTCCCTTTCAGCATCTTCCGCCCTTTGTTCAGTTTCAGAAGATTGTTTGCTGGCTTTTTCTACAAACTCATTTGATATATCAAATGGATAATCAAAGAGTGTTTTTTTAATAAGTCGATGAATAACAAGGTCAGGATATCTTCTTATTGGACTGGTAAAATGTGTATAAGATTTTGATGCAAGACCGAAATGACCTATATTTTTCGTATCATAAATTGCTTTTTGCATAGTTTTTACCAGCAACGAGTTGAGGATATAACCAAACTTATTATCTTCAAATTTGGCTGCAATTTCCTGTATTGTTTTAGGGGTAATCTCATCAGGCAAATCCACCGAAATACCAAAAGTTGACAAAACATTCAAGAACTCTCTTACCTTTATTGCAGATGGTTTTTCGTGAACTCTGTAAACAGAAACTACTCCAAGATTTTCCAGATATTCAGAGACAGCCTCGTTTGCTTCTATCATAAAATTTTCAATTATTCTGTGGGATAGCTTCCTCTCAAGAGGTCTTATATCAACCAGATCTCCGTTTTCATCAAAAATAAATTCAGGCTCAGGCAAGTCAAAATCGATTGTCCCCTGCCTCTTTCTTTTTTCAATAAGAAGATTTGTAAGTTCGACAGCTGTTGAAATTAAATTTTTTAAAGGCTTGCTTTTTGTCTTCTGCTTTCCTTCAATAATATCATTTACATAAGTGTAGGTAAGTCTATAATTACTCTTTATAGTTGACTGATATAGCTCAAGTTTTTCTCTATTACCATTTTTATCGTAGTAGATTTTTGCAGTTAATGTAAACTTTACTTCATTGGGTCTTAAGCTGCATAACTCATTGGAAAGCTTTTCGGGCAGCATAGGTATTGCAAATTCAGGGAAATAAACACTTGTGCCCCTTTTAAAAGCCTCGGCATCAACCCGTGAATCAGGACGGACAAAATGTGCCACATCTGCAATATGGACATACAGAATATATCCGCTGTCAACCTTTTCCAGAGAAATAGCATCATCAAAATCCCTTGCCGTTTCACCATCGATGGTAACGGTAAAAAGCTTTTTAAAATCTGTTCTTATACCAGGATTTTTCAAAAAAGATTCAGCAGTTTTATTTACTTCTTTTATTAAGGAATTTGAAAACTTTCTTTCAAGGTCGTATTTCGAAAGCACAATTTCATTTTCAATCCCTTTATCCTGAAGATTTCCCAAAAGTTTCAAAATTTTACCTTCAGGGTTTTTACCAACCTGGGGATAGAAAATAATTTCACAAATTACCACATCGTTGTCTTTGAGATTTTTGGAGTATTTCTTAGGTATATAAATATCATTGAAAAACTTTTTTACAAATGGAATTACATGGGCAAAATGAGCAGACTTTTCAACCCTGCCTACAATTTTTCTGTAGCCACGCTCAAGAATTTTTACAACGCGAGCTTCTTTTTTGTTTCTGAAGTACTCAATCCTGACAGCTACTCTATCTTTATGAACAGCCCCATTCATTTTTTTAGGCGGTATAAAAACATCATCAAGGGTTTCATCATCCGGTACAAAAAAAGCGTAACCATCCGGATGTCCGTCAATTGTGCCAGTCAAAACATCAAGATTTTTAGTAAGACAATATTTATTTGACTTAAGTTTTATAATCTGACCATTTTTTATCAGAGATTTGAGGGATTTTTTTAAACTTTTGGTATCGACATCAGTTTCTTTCAAAAATTCATTTAACTTGACAGGTTTGTCTTTTTTTACAAGAAATTCAATAATTTTTTCTTCTATCTTATTCAAGCTTCAAGTCCTTCATCTTTTTTCTCAGAGTATTTCTATTAATACCAAGTATCTTTGCGGCTTCGGATTTATTGTTCAATGTCTTTTCAAGAGCAGCGACAATCAGTGGCTTTTCTACAATTTTCAAGTACTCTTCATAAGAATTATTTGAATCGCTTATTACTTCAGAGCTTATTATTTCAGCCGCAAGATTTTTTAGTTGTTTTGACAGAGAATCCTGGCCATTTCTTCCGTTAACCTCAAATATTCTTGATGGTAGGTTATTCTTGTTTATAACCTTTCCGGAAGCCTGCACAATACTGTATTGTATCACATTTTCAAGCTCCCTTATATTGCCAGGCCAATTATATCTCATCAAAACATCCATTGCGTCATTGCTGATGTTTAATCCGTCTGTACCTAACCCGGAGTATTTTTTAATAAAATGATTAACCAGCACCGGAATATCTTCTTTTCTCTCCCTTAGTGAAGGCAGATTTATCGTCAAAACATTAAGTCTGTAATAAAGGTCTTCCCTGAATTTCTTTTCTTTTACAAGCTCTTCAAGGTCCTGATTTGTTGCAACGACAACTCTTATATCAAGCCTTACAGCCCTATTTGAGCCAAGTCTTGTCACCTCTTTTTCCTGCAGTACTCTCAAAAGCTTTGACTGGATAGAAATTTCCGTTTCAGAAATTTCGTCAAGAAAAATTGTACCTCCATTGGCCTCTTCGAATTTGCCAGGCTTATCACCTGTAGCACCTGTAAAAGCACCCTTAGTGTGCCCAAAGAGTTCACTTTCAAGAAGCTCCCTTGGAATGGCAGCCATGTTTATTGCTACAAAAGGCTTACTGCATCTTGAACTTTTTTCATGAATCATTTTCGCAATCACTTCTTTACCCGTGCCGGTCTCCCCCTGAATAAGCACATTTATGTCCGTCTTTGCAATACGTCCAATTGTCTTATAAATTTCTATCATTCTTTTATTACTTGTCTGAAAATCATACTCATCTTCAAAAGAAGCCACATTCTTTGAACTTTTATCCCTTTTTATTTCATCAAGTTTTTCCTTTAAATACTCAAGATCAAAAGGCTTACTAACAAAATCTATTGCTCCAGCCTTCATTGAATTTATAATATTTGAGCCGGTATTTTGCGCTGTCATTATTAGAAAAACTGTATTTCTGTATATTTTAGACCACTCATCAACAAGCTCTATACCATTTTCATTATTAAGGAAAATATCCACAAGACATATATCGACAGATTTATCACGCAATATCTGTCTTGCTTCAACCGAGCTCGTGGAAGTAAGGACTTCAATACTTTTACTTGAAAGACCTTCTCTTAAAACCCACAAAATATTTTCTTCATCATCCAAGACCAAAACTCTCAACATATCAAATCGGCATATAAATACTAAATGTGGTGCCAACCCCTTCTATAGATTTATATTCAATTTTTCCATAGTGTTTCTCAATAATCTCTTTGGAAATCACAAGACCCAAACCGCTGCCCTTACTTTTGGTAGTCCAAAAAGGCGTAAAAATCTTATCACGGATATTTTTGTCAATCCCAATACCGTTATCCTTTATACTAAATTTTACCATTTTTTTAAATACATTTTTTTCCTTATCAAAAAATTTTATTGTTGGATCAATTTCATACTTTATTTCAATGACAGAGACATTTTTGGCCTCGCAGGCATTCTTGATCAAGTTATTGAAAACCATTTCAAGTTTTTCTTCATCTCCATTTATCACCTGAACACTACTATCCATGTAGATATAAAAATCTATGCCACTGTAAATTATTTTGAATTTGTCCACAATATTCTTTATAAAATCTTTTACATTGATATCTTTAATGTTCAATTTAAGGTCAGACAAGATATTTACACTTTCAAGCAGATATTTTATCCTGTTACTCTCACGTTTTATAATGTCAGTACACTTCTTCAAATATTCATCATTATATTTTGAATCTATTACCTGCACCACCCCTTCAATAGCGGTCAAAGGGTTCTTAATTTCATGGTGAAGCGAGCTGATGTCGATAAACTCATTGATAGAGGTTACAAATTCACCAAGTGCAATTATAATAAAGCTCATCTCTGACTTATCAAAAGATTTTATACCATAAATATCTTTATTCGTTTTGAAAATATTTTTCCCCTTTTTAAGAATATCCAAAAAATAATCAAATGGGTTATTTATACCGATCAGATAAAGCTCTGTTAAAATCTTTTCACCAAACAGATTTGCCGACAAAACCCTTTTGTTTTCATCAAACTTTAATAGACCGTATTCCTCGTAAGATTCCATATTCTCAATTTATTTGTTTACTTTCTTCGTTTATATTTACCATATCAAAAGGTATAAACTCAAAATCATCTGTTATACTCTCTGTAATCTGATTGGTTTCACTGTCAACTTTTACATATGTGACATTATCGGAAGTATTAAAAACCTCAAAATCGATTTGTGGCAAAATCGTATCCACATATTCTATCCATGCCGGAAGTGATGCCCTTGCACCTGTTTCAAGTCTTCCAAGAGACTGAAAATCATCAAAACCTGTCCAGACACCAACAGCAAGGTTAGGTAAAAAACCCACAAACCATGCGTCTTTATAGTCGTTTGTGGTGCCTGTCTTGCCTCCTATATATCTCTTTATAAATTTTGCTTTTCTTCCTGTACCATTTTCTACAACATTTATTAGTGTATCAGTCATTATCTGGGCAGTTTCAGGTTTTATCGCCCTATACCTCTTCTGCTCTTTGAGCTGATACAGTGTTTCACCGTTTGCATCCTCAATCGATTTAATAAATACAGGCTCAACATATTCTCCAAGATTGGGAAAAACTGAAAAAGCAGATACCATCTCAATCAAAGAAACAGCCCCGGAGCCAATACTTATGGAAAGGTCTCTTTGCAAATCCGTTGTGATACCAAATTTTTTTGCATAATCTATAATTTTATTTATACCAATTTTTTCAGCAACCTTAATGGTAACAATATTTCTTGATTTTGTAAGAGCTTGCCTTAGTGTTGTAAAACCGTAAAACTCCTGTTCAAAGTTTTCCGGTTTCCAGTACTTCCCATCTTCTCCGGTATCCATTATCACGGGGGCATCAAGAATCTGGCTGTTTATATTCATTCCGCTTTCAAGAGCAGCCGTATAGACAATAGGTTTAAAAAGACTCCCCACCTGCCTTCTTGCCTGCACTGCCCTGTTAAACATAGATTTATTGTAATCAAAGCCGCCCACCATGCTTAAAATTTCGCCAGTTTGTGGCACCATAGAAACAAGAGCACTTTCAGCTTTTGGCTCCTGGGAAAGCAAATATTCTCCTTTGCTATCTTTACTCACCAATATAATATCATCTTCTCTGATAATCTTCCTAAAGTCGTCCAAAATTCTCATACTCGAATCAAATGGTTTTGCCCATCTGTTTCTTGTAAGCTCAAGCTTTTGCATTTCACTATTGTTGCTGTCAATCAAATTAAAATTAACCACAGTCCTGTCAGCAGAAACAACTTTTGCAAGTTTCAAGCCATAAGCCTCAAGATATTTTAATTTTTCCATTTTTTCCTTTATATCAGGGTCATTAAAATTGCCTACAACCCCAAAATACCCCTGCCTTTTTGAAAGCTCAAAAAGATTATCTGTGACTGCCTTTTCGGCAACAGATTGAAAATCTATGTCAAGTGTTGTATAAATTTTATAACCCTTGTCATAAACATCAAGATTTAACAAATCTTTCACATAGCTCTTTAACAAATCTATGAAATATGGCGCATACTGAATCTTTACCGGAATACTTTCAACAATCTTTACCGGCTCTGACTTTGCCTGCTCATATTGATTCTCAGTCAAAAAACCCTCTTCGTACATTCTATAAAGAACATGATCACGTCTAATGAGGGATTTTTGAAGACTTATATGGGGGGCATAGATTCCGGGTGCCTTGGGAAGACCTGCTATAAGTGCAGCTTCTGACAGGGTTAGCTCTGAAACAGATTTCCCAAAATAATTCCTTGCAGCAGCCTCAACGCCGTAAGCACCTCTTCCGAAATAGACTTCATTAAGGTAGATTTCAAGTATTTTGTCTTTTGAAAGATAGTTGTCAATCTTATAAGCAAGTATCGCCTCTTTAACCTTTCTTTTGAGCTTTCTTTCCGGGGTAAGATAAATAACTTTTACAAGCTGCTGGGTCAAAGTACTCCCACCTTCAACCACTCTGCCTGCTTTTAAATTATTTACAAACGCCCTTAAAATCCCCAAAAAGTCAACGCCACCATGCTCATAAAATCTACTATCTTCAACAGCTATTACAGCTTTTTTCAAATAGTCGGGTATATTATCAAAAGAGACGGGGTAACGTCTCTCTTTGCCAAGCTCTCCAATGACTCTACCTTTTCTATCATAAATTATAGTGGGTGTTTTGTAAGAGTAATTTTTAAGCTCCCTGATTGAGGGTAATTCACTGCTTAATTTATAAATATAAAAAAGAAACGACAGTGAGCTGACAAAAAAAACAGTAAAACATATCAATATAATAATTTTAAATATTCTCATAACTAACTCTTCGTCCTGTATTCAAACAAAATATCCCTAATCTTGGCTGCCTTTTCAAAATCAAGATTTTCAGATGCTTTATACATTTCTTTTTCAAGAGTCTCAATATCTTTTTTGAAATTTCCGGTAAGTTCAATATTGAATTCATCTTTTTTAGGAATAGTAACATAATCTTTTTCATAAATACTCACAAGTATATCGTTCATCTTACTCTTGATTGTTTCAGGTGTAATATTATTATCCTTGTTATATTTAAGCTGTTTCTCTCTTCTCCGTTTTGTCTCATTGTATGCTTTTTTTATGGAATCTGTAAGCCTGTCAGCATAAAATATCGCTTTTCCGTTTACATTTCTTGCGGCTCTTCCTATTGTCTGAATTAAGGCACGCTCAGACCGCAAAAAACCTTCCTTATCGGCATCAAGAATCGCAACAAGACTTACCTCAGGCATATCAAGCCCTTCTCTGAGCAAATTTATCCCTACAAGCACATCAGACTCCCCTTCTCTCAAGCCCTTAATAATTTTAACCCGTTCAAGGGTATCTATGTCAGAGTGAAGATACTCAACCTTTATGTTCAAATCTTTCAAATATGCTGTCAAATCTTCTGCCATCCTTTTAGTTAAAGTGGTAACCAGCACCCTTTCTCCATTTTTGACTGTTTTTATTATTTCCATATACACATCATCAACCTGATTTCTTGCAGGCCTTATATCTATTTCAGGGTCAACAAGACCTGTTGGTCTGATAACCTGCTCTATTACAATATTTCCGGAATCTTCAATCTCAAATTCTGCAGGTGTTGCACTGACATAAAGAACTTTTTCAGCTCTCCCATAAAACTCTTCAAACTTTAAAGGTCTGTTATCAAGAGCCGCCGGAAGCCTAAATCCAAACTCTACCAGTGTGGTTTTTCTTGACCTATCCCCATTGTACATCCCTCTTATCTGAGGTATTGTCATATGGGACTCATCAATTATGACAAGAGCATCTTTTGGTAAATAACTTAAAAGTGTGGGAGGAGGTTCACCGGGACTTCTACCTTCAAAATATCTTGAATAATTCTCAATACCGTTGCAATAACCGGTTTCCTTTATCATTTCAATGTCAAACATTGTTCTTTGAGTCAACCGCTGAGCCTCAAGCAGCTTGTTTTCCTTTTCAAAATATGCAACCCGCTCAAGCAAATCTCTTTTTATCTGTTTTATAGCCTCATCAATTGTAACTTTGCTGGTGACATAATGGGTGTTGGGATAAATAGCTATTTTTGGTCTCGTTTGAATTGTTCTCCCCGTTAAAGGGTCAAACTCTGCAATTCTATCAATTTCATCACCAAAAAACTCAATACGATAAGCAATCTTGTCTTCATGAGATGGAAATATTTCAAGAGTGTCCCCCTTGACCCTGAATGTTCCCCGATGAAAGTCGTAATCATTCCTGTCATATTTTATTTCAACAAGCTTTTGCAATATTTCATCTATGCTTACATCATCACCTACCTCTACTGAAACAAGCATACCATGATAGGCCTCAGGAGAACCAAGTCCATAAATACATGAAACACTTGCAACTATAACAACATCACGCCTTTCAAGCAGACTCCTCGTTGCAGAATGCCTCAGTTTGTCTATCTCTTCATTAATGGAAGAATCTTTCTCGATATAAGTATCTGTTTGTGGCATATAAGCTTCAGGCTGATAATAGTCATAATAGCTTACAAAATATTCAACGGCATTTTCCGGGAAAAAATTTTTAAATTCTCCATAAAGTTGAGCTGCAAGTGTTTTATTATGAGCAATAATAAGAGTAGGCACATTTAGCCTCTCAATTACATTGGCCATGGTAAATGTTTTGCCAGACCCTGTAACTCCAAGCAGCACCTGCTTTTTTATTCCATTTTGAAAATTTGATACAAGTTTTTCAGTAGCCTCCGGTTGGTCACCTGAAGGTTTGTACTCCGTAACTAATTTAAATCTGTCCATTGTTTTGCCTTAATAAGTAAAATCCGCCGTAAAGAGCAGCTTTGTTTTTTAACTTTGAAACAATCAGTCTTGTACTATTTTTATAGGGATTAAATAAGTTTTTAGAGAAAACTTTTATTGTATTTTTAAAATAATAGCTTGAAAGCTCCGATAAACCACCACCTATGACAATAACATCCGGAATAAGCAAATTTACTATATTTGAAAGACCTATACCCAGATATTTTGAAAAAACATTCATAGCAACCCCAGCAAGACTGTCTTTTTTATCAATTAGTTTTAGAATTTCATTGATAGATACTCTATTGTTGCTTAAATCATAATAAATATTTTCAAGTCCTGTTTTTGAGCAGTAAGCCTCAAAGCAACCTCTTTTCCCACACCCACACTGTTTACCGTCTGTATGAATAGTCATATGACCTATTTCAAAAACACTGAGTTGCCCTTTATAGACATTGCCATTTACAATATATCCTCCACCTACACCAGTACCAAGGGTAACAAGGACGATTGAATCATACTTTATATCAGAAAAATAATACTCACCCAATGCAGCTAAGTTTGCGTCATTTTCTATACAGGCGACAATTTTTTCATTGCTTAAATCACTTACAATCCTTTTACCACTAAGATATGTAAGGTTTGGAGCATAGATAATTTTTCCATCACCATAATTCACAGTACCAGGCAAACCAATGGAAACCTGGTTAGTTTTATATTCAGCACATTTATTTATTATAAAACCTACAAGCTCATCATACGATTGTGGTGTCGAAGATTCATTTGCAGATACCAAATCGCCACTGCTATTAAATAATCCGCACTTGGTATTTGTACCGCCTATGTCAAAAACAAGATAGTATTTATTTTCTCCACGGGAAACCATTTTCAAATATATCTCTCTCTCCGGGGTCATACCCAATAATTTTATCCCAAATAGTTGAATGCTCCATGCAAAAGTATATAAAAGCTTTTCGCCAATTTTTTCTTAATGCCTTATAAACAAAATTTAGTATATCAATCCGTTCAGGCTTAAAATATCTAAGCTTACCATCAAGCCCTTTTATGTAATCATATTTTGTCAGGATACTTCTGTCAAACTTTTCCCTGATTCTGTCAATAAGTGATGGAATACATCTGAAAGTAGAAAGGCTTACAAACTCAACACTTTGCTCATCAACAGAAGAAAATAGTTTATCTATTAGATTATCATAGTCTTTATGGCAATTATCGTAAATCACAATGGGATCAAAGTGAAATCCAATTTTATAACCATACTCGGCCAAAATTTTTGCCGCATTCAACCTTTTATCCATATCTCCGGCCTTGTGCTCTTCAGTTTTTGATATAAAATCGGTGTTAACGCTAAATGATATTACAATATTTTTGGGATTAAGATTTAAAAGATTACTTGTATTTGAAGATTTTGTTTTAAATTCAAACTGAATATTTTCAAGTTTGTTAACAATTGGGATAAAAAGGCCTGAAAATTCAAAAATATTGTCAAGGGCAAGGCTATCTGAAAGTTCACCTGTCCCAACTCTATACCTTCCTTTTTCGTTAAGCTCCAATAATTCTCTTTCTATTGAATCGGTATCAGCAAAAACTTTAATATATTCATGGTTAAGGTAGCTTTGTAAAATGCAATAAGTACAATCAAAAGGACATCCTTCCATAATATCAAATACGTGATAGTTACAGCACCTGTAGATTTTCGTAGCCGGGCAAGGTCTTAAAAACGTTCCTCTTGAATAAGTTACAAATATATTACTTTTTTTGTCCTCAAACTCTTCATCACTGTCAACTATTTTGTAATCAATCCCTTTTTTGTCTAATAATTTTACCGTGCCGGTGTTAACGGCACTTTTTTCAACATAAATCATTTTCTTTCAAAATATCAAAAGCTGCTTTTATTTTCCCGGATGAATTGTGAAGTATTTGCAATTTTGCCATAAAATCTTCAAAAGATGAAATATCAAAGTTGATATTCAAGCTACAAGTCTCATAGTTATTTTTGTTTTCAACAGTTATCCCATTTTCTATTTTCAAGATATCATCTATCATTTTCTCAAATTCATACCTTTTTCTGTTATATTTAAATTTCAATCTTTCAATCTCATCTTCAAGATTATTTTTAAAATCAATTTCATCTTTATAGTCATAAATATTGTTGACAAGAATCCTGAAGCTTGACACAGAAGGGTAATTTTTTAAGACATATTCTTCAATTTTTTTAACAATATCTGCGTTGAATTTTAAAACTATACTTAACACCTTAAGAGAAATATCCTTGTCAACTATGTATCTTTTAAAATTATCTGACAGTAAAAAAATCCTATCAAGAATATCAAACTGTTCCTTATTGACGATATTATTCTTTCTAAAAACACTATAATCATTTTTATTAAGGTCCAATTTTTTAATTAAATAATAAATATTTGATAAATCTACCAAATTATAATCTTCACCACCAATCTCGATTACAGCTTTAAGTGCATCTGAAAAACATTTTATATCTTCAAGCAAAACCAACTCTTTTGAATCTGCATAAAAGTTACTCAGCAAGTAGTACACCCCATTTATGTGGGCTGCCGGTACAAGTGGATTTTTTTTCTGACTATTTTGTCTATAAAAAATATTAAAAGTATCTTTATCTATTTTATCTGTTGAACCTATTTCAATTATTTTCATCGTTTTTACCGTCAAAAAGCGCATCTACAAAATCTTTTGCATTAAATGGCTTTAAATCTTCCATAGACTCCCCGAATCCTATGAATTTTACAGGGATGCCAAGTTCATCCACTATGCCAACAATAACGCCGCCTTTTGCCGTACCGTCAAGTTTTGTGAGAATAATACCGGTTACATCCACTTCCTGTTTAAAGGCTCTGGCCTGCATTACTGCATTTTGTCCGCTTGTAGCATCAAGAACAAGCAAAACTTCGTGTGGTGCATCAGAAATTTCCTTCTTTATCACTCTGTTTACTTTTGATAGTTCATTCATAAGATTATGTTTTGTATGAAGCCTTCCCGCAGTATCCGCAATTATAACATCAAAGCCTTTTGCCTTGGCAGAAGCAACAGCGTCATAAATAACAGCAGCCGAATCACTCCCCTGACTTTGCTTTATAACTGGCACACCTACCCTTTCACCCCATATACAAAGCTGTTCAATTGCAGCGGCTCTAAATGTGTCACCTGCGGCAAGCACCACTTTTAAACCGTTGTCTTTAAACATTTTTGCCAACTTTGCTATACTTGTGGTTTTGCCAGCGCCATTCACCCCGACAACTAGTATTACATACGGTTTTGTATCAGTAACTTTCAGACTATTTTCAATGTTTAAAATATCAAAAACTTCGCTTTTAATATATTTTCTAAGCTCTTCAGGATTTTTAAGGACTTTCCTTGAAACATCTTTTCTGACATTTTCAATTATTTTTATGGTAGTTGACACACCGACATCTGCAGAAATAAAAAGCTCTTCCAGCTCTTCAAGTAATTCTTCATCAATTGTCTTTTTACCAAGCAAGACCGATTCCATTCCGCCTACAATTTTATCTGAAGTCTTGCTTAAACCTTTCTTGAGCCTTTTTAGGATTCCTTCTTTTTCTTCCAGTTTTTTTTCAGATACTTCCTCTTGCTTATCATTAACATCTTCAATTGGTTTCAAATCATCACTTTGAATTTCCGTATCCTTCTTCTTACCCTTAAAAATATCAAAAAATCCCATATTCAATCCTCTATAATATTTTTTATTTTTTCATTTATTTTTTCTATCAATTTCTTCTCACCAAACCTAAATACTTTATCTTTTAAATAAAATGCCATGTATTCTTTTATAGAAAAAGCACGGATATAAAAATTTTCAAACTTTATCTCACAATAAATGAAACTTTTTTTAAACTCTTTTAACATATTCACGGTATGATTTGTAATCATGAGATAATCATATATTTCACCACAATTTTGGGAATACACCATCTCACCGATATCATCGATAAGAACAAGTTTTATGTCATTCAACTGAAACTGCCTAATTTCTTCAAACATCAATTCAATCTCACCGAAATAATTTTGGAGACACCTGGCTCCTGCATAGTTATCCCATACAACGAGTCTGCTGCTTCCATAGTTTTCTGGTTGTGTGTGATTATTACAAACTGGGTATTTTCCGAAAGCGTTCTTACTATTCTGCAAAATCTTTCAACATTTGCATCATCAAGAGGCGCATCTATTTCATCAAGAAAACAAAACGGAGTAGGCTTACACAAAAACATTGCGAATATCAAAGTACATGCAGTCATAGCCTTTTCCCCCCCTGAAAGGAGATTCATATTTTGCAGTTTTTTCCCGGGAGGTTGTACAAATATCTCCACACCGGTATTAAGCATATTATCTGGCTCTGTAAGTCTTAATTCGGCTTTCCCTTCTCCGAAAAGCATTTTAAATACTTTGACAAAATTTTCATTTACCTTGTAAAAAGTTTCGGCAAAGTTTTTAATGGTATTTTGATCAATTTCATTAATAATTTCATTAATGGAAATATAAGCATTTTCAAGGTCCTCTTTTTGTTTTGTCAAAAATTCATACCTCATACTTATTTCACTAAACTCACTCTCTGCCGCAAGATTTAAAGGACCAAGATTTTCTATTTCATTATCAATACTTTTAATTTCAGATTTGAGCCTGTTTTGTTTAAAATCCTCTTCGATAAAGTCTCTGTAAACATCCTCAATATCGCAATCAAATTTTTCTAAGAATTGCTCCTTTATAGAAAAAGCTTGCTGCCTGGTTTCAGCAAGGGTAACTTCAAGAGAATTTTTATTCTCCTGTATAGTCTTTATTTTTTCATTGAGTTTATCTATATTGCTCAATATTTCGTCCATTCTTTGTTTAAGCTCTTCAATCTTCATTATGATAAATTGTTTTTTCTCTTCATTTTTAAGTTTCTGAATATTTGATAATTTTAACTGTTCGGTTTTTTCCTGAATGGAAGCATTCCAGTTGGTTATATTTACCGTCAAAAGCTTTTCAAGCCTGCTTTTCAGGTTTGAAATATTTGCAGAAGTGTTTGCAATATCTTTTTCCACGAGGTATAGCGACTTTTTGGCAGATTTAATCTTTTCATTTATTACCATGGAATTAGCTTTAAGAGATGAAGATTCATCTTTTAAATCATCAATTTTATTTTGAAAAAATTCTATCTTCTCTTCCAACTCTTCCTTTTCATAGTCGATATCTTTTTGCTTACTGCCAATTAATTCAAGCTCATCTCTGAGCTTTCTCAACACGGACTTTTTAGTGTTTAGTTCTTTTTTATAAAACTCTTTTTCCTTGACAATTAATTCAGCTCTATCCAGATTGCTTTTAAAATCTTTCTCAATGTTGGAAATAGTATTGTTGATATTAATAAGTTTCTTATCATACTCCTGTTTCAGGGCAGAAAGTTTATTAATTTGTGAGGACAAATCACCGGCTGAGTTTTCCACAGATTTAAACTCCTGCTCA
Source organism: Deferrivibrio sp. (assembly GCF_055117995.1). Lineage (NCBI taxonomy): Bacteria > Pseudomonadati > Deferribacterota > Deferribacteres > Deferribacterales > Deferrivibrionaceae > Deferrivibrio > Deferrivibrio sp. The sequence goes on from NZ_JBSQOT010000029.1 coordinate 23,315, forward strand.
TATTCTTCAATTTTTTTTGTCATAATAGTTATTTTGGAATCAACACCCTCAATTTCTTCTTTTAAACCAAATATAATCTGACTTTTATTATCCTGTCCAATTTTATAGTATACATTTCCTACCTTTAACAAATCATCAAAAATTTCTTCGTATTTTGTCAGTGTTATGTTTTTGATAAAATCATCCACTTCATCTGAAAAAATAAATTTCAGAGATGATTTGATATCTTTCAACTCATTCAAAAAACTCTCTTTTTGAGATGAATCTATGACAATCAAATCCCCGTATATTTTTCCTAAATTTTCGGGCAGTTGATTATTTATATCCAGAAAAAGTCGTGGCATAAAATTGTTTATTGTCCTACTTTCATCCTTTGTCCCATAAAGCTCGCTATCAAGCTGTGAAATCAGCGTTTCTTTTCTGGACCGGTATGATGACAATTCTATTTTGGTATTGTTTATATCGGACAAAAGTGTTTCTTTTCTTTTAGATAAAGAGTCATATTTGTCATTCAACGATTTCAGCTTTTCATCAATAACAAAAATCTCTTCCTCAATTGATTTTTTATCTTTGTAAGACTTATCAAGGCTCTCTTTTAAAACGGTTTTTTTGGACTCCAATTCTGCATACTCTTTTTCAAAATTTGCAACATCTCTTTCAAAACGTTCTATGTCGTTTTCATACCTATATATTTCATTCCTTTTATTGGTTATGGACTCGGTATATTCAAGAAAAACACTTTCCAATTCGTTCAGTTCATCTTCAAAATTTTCTTTTTGATAGATAAGTTCTTCAAGTTCATTATTGTACTCTGCAAGCTTGCTGTTCAGGGACTCGTATTCCTTTTCCAGCTCCTGAATCTCTTTAATCAGCAAGTCTTTATTTTCAGATAGCTCTTTAAGTTTATTCTTTGAATTCTCGATTTCCAGCTTCAAACTCTTTTTGGTATTCTCAGCGCTCTCAAGGTTATTTTTCAAGATTTTTATATCACTCTCGAGCAAGTTTATATGGTTATTGTTTTTTATTATCTCCTCGTTAATATAGTTTCTCTCATTATCAAGCTGATTTATCTCCTCCTTGAGTGAGTATTCTTCTTTTCTCAAATTTTCAAACACATTAATTTCAGAAGATAATTCAAGATTAAAGTTTCCTATACGCTCTTTTAAATCAACCAACCTCAACCTTTCATTGTTATACAGATTACTGAAATATATTTTCTCCTTTATTTCTTTTTCATTCTTTAATCTCTTATATGTATTAAGCTTCTCAACCTGTTCACTGACATTTTGCATAGAAGTTTTTACTTCACTTATAATATCAACTATTCTGTTTAAATTTTCTTTTGTCTGAGCGAGCCTTTTTTCAGCCTCTTTTTTGCTCTCTTTATACTTTGTAACTCCAGCAGTTTCTTCAAAAAAAAGCCTTAAATCTTCGGGAGTTGCCTGAATAATCTTTTCCACCCTGCCCTGCTCAATAATAGAAATACTTCTTGCCCCAATCCCTGTATCATAAAAAATCTCTTTTATATCTTTAAGTTTACATTTTCTTGAGTTTATCAGATATTCCCGCTCTCCGGATTTATAATATTTTCTGGTAATCATAATTTCAGACAAAGTTCCCCATTTAACAGCCACATCATCCGGAATATCCTTAACGACAAGCGATACTTCTGCAAATCCCGAAGCTTTCCTGTTTTCAGAACCTGCAAAAATAATATCTTCCATATTGTTACCGCGTAGTTCTTTAGGACTCTGTTCCCCAAAAACCCATCTTATAGCATCAAGTATATTGCTTTTGCCGCTACCGTTGGGCCCGACAATACAGGTTACTCCATCAGGGAAATCAACAACTGTCTTATCAACAAAAGACTTAAACCCTTGTAAATATAAGCTTTTAAACTTCATCAACACCCCTTGTTAAAAGCTTGATTATTAAATATTTTTTCAAAAAAGACAAGTATTGTTTTTGACAATGGCATATTATGGAAATGATTGTAACTTCAATTTTAAAAATCACTCTACAGCTATTCTTAATTTAAAAAATATCAGGTAGTTATAATCAAACAGTCAGCCATATTGTTAGAGTCTCTATTTTAAATTT
>NZ_JBSQOT010000030.1:0-24845 GCF_055117995.1 Deferrivibrio sp.
AATTTACCCCCTTTGTTAACTTTTCTCGCTATCATCTCGTTTTACCTTTAACATTTTTTCTCCCAAAAAATCCAGTCTCATTTTCCGGGGGCATTATAGTAAGTCCGGTAGCAATCACCACATTATTATCAGATTTTTCCTCATTTGCCTCTACAACTTTGATAGTCCCTATATTGTCAGGATTATACATAACAAGTCTTAAGTTTTCATTGCTGCCAAATCTGCCCCTTGACTCGGTTATTTTAAGATTTACAGGCATTACCTTATTGTTTTCAATAAGACTGTTCCCATACACCACAAATGAAATATCTTTGTACTGGCCCGAATTAAGACTTCCTATATGACGGACTGTCTTCATATCACCGCCGATGAATACATTTTCTCCAAGTTCAATTTCGGCCACCACATTTTCAGCATACCCTTTACCTACATTTTGAACACGAGCTTTTATATCCACCTGCTCTATCGGCTCAATCTTACCATTTCTGTTACTATCGGTAATTTTGTAATCCACCACTTTTTAAAATTGGCTCTTCAAATTTTTTTGTTTTAAAAGCAATACCGATAGGCTTTGGATTGAATCCGTTTACCTCTGAAATTTTCACAATAAAAGTAGCTTTTGCTTCAGGCAAATACTCGTTGCTTTTTAGGTCGATCTCTTTGATGATTGTTGCTCCGGCAGGGATAGTCCCTATATTGATTTTGTCTTCAAAACTTATCCCTTTGAGATTCTCCTTATTGTAAATATTTGCCACCACGTCAAAGGCATCCCCTTGTCCGGTATTTTTGAATTTAAAATAAGTTTACCCGTCTCCTCTGCATCCAATATTTTATTTCCTGAAGGCTCTTTAAAATCTATCGATGCTGACAATAATGGCGGCACAGGAAGCACTTTAAGTGAAAAAGTAGTTTCTTCGGCAAAAACAAAAAAATTTAGGATTATAAAAAACAAAATAAAAAACACCGTTTTTTTCATAGCATCCTCTCCATTTTTCCTTATTTTACCCCTTAGGCGCTTGCTATTCAAGCTTTTTACTACAAAATCGCCTATAACTGTTATATATTTTCAATTTTCATAAAATAATGTCTGTCCTTTTTTTCACCTTCGAGTCAGGTCATAAATTCCAATACCGTTAATGGAGGTTAGCATCGGCGCTATGTGTGTGTAGTCGTAATCCCTTCGAGTCAGGTCATAAATTCCAATCACGGATGAGATACCTGAAGAGCTAATTGAAAATGTTAAAGTCGTAATCCCTTCGAGTCAGGTCATAAATTCCAATTTAAATTTATATAGTTGGGTTATTAGAAATCAAATAATTGGTCGTAATCCCTTCGAGTCAGGTCATAAATTCCAATTGCGGATATTGTCCTTTTAAAGTGGACTGCCCTGTTCACAGTCGTAATCCCTTCGAGTCAGGTCATAAATTCCAATTTGACATTAACAGACTCAAATTGGAGCAACCTGAAAGTCGTAATCCCTTCGAGTCAGGTCATAAATTCCAATGTTATTGTGCCGCCTTCTTAGAGCTGGCAAATTTTTTAGAGGTCGTAATCCCTTCGAGTCAGGTCATAAATTCCAATCTACATCCCACCATCATCCCACAAAAAGAAGGTGACCGCCGTCGTAATCCCTTCGAGTCAGGTCATAAATTCCAATAGAGCAAGGTTAATGAGAGCAAAAAGACTGTTGTTTTATTGTCGTAATCCCTTCGAGTCAGGTCATAAATTCCAATCAAGAGCTTATTAACACTTGTCTTAAAGACAAGCCTTTAAGTCGTAATCCCTTCGAGTCAGGTCATAAATTCCAATACATCATATGTTCATTGGGTGTATTAAAAAACGAATATCGTCGTAATCCCTTCGAGTCAGGTCATAAATTCCAATTCCAAACAACGCAAATTCATGCTAAAAGAGGATGCTAAAGTCGTAATCCCTTCGAGTCAGGTCATAAATTCCAATAAATGAGAAGGTATCAGAAAGAAGGCAGCGTCAAAAAAGTCGTAATCCCTTCGAGTCAGGTCATAAATTCCAATTAAAATGGAGCATCGTATTAATGTAGCTCGCTTTCGTTTAGTCGTAATCCCTTCGAGTCAGGTCATAAATTCCAATAAAGAGGTGCGTAAAGGTATTATGAACGCACCTATGAGAGTCGTAATCCCTTCGAGTCAGGTCATAAATTCCAATCAAAAGAACAACAAAAACAATTAAACAGGAAAATTAAAACAGTCGTAATCCCTTCGAGTCAGGTCATAAATTCCAATCAATCCTTTATGATAAAAGGAGCAGAACTCACAACAAAAAGTCGTAATCCCTTCGAGTCAGGTCATAAATTCCAATAAAGTTAATGGAGAAACTGTTTGCGGGATGGAAGTATGACGTCGTAATCCCTTCGAGTCAGGTCATAAATTCCAATAAGAAGGGGAAACATTCGCCATTACAGAACAAGCATATGAAGTCGTAATCCCTTCGAGTCAGGTCATAAATTCCAATGGTAACAACATAGTCCAAAAGGATTACGACCTTGAATTTAAGTCGTAATCCCTTCGAGTCAGGTCATAAATTCCAATGTATGGGTTGGTGCTCATTGAGAACGGATACTCAGAAAGTGTCGTAATCCCTTCGAGTCAGGTCATAAATTCCAATAACAAGAAAAACCGCTAAAAGAAAAGCAATAACCGGAGAAGTGTCGTAATCCCTTCGAGTCAGGTCATAAATTCCAATCCGCTAAAAGAAAAGCAATAACCGGAGAAGTTTTATTTAAGTCGTAATCCCTTCGAGTCAGGTCATAAATTCCAATCATCCATTGCGGTCGTGAGTGTGAGGTAGAAAGAGGATACTCGTAATCCCTTCGAGTCAGGTCATAAATTCCAATGGCGGGCAGCAAACCTATATGCGCAGGTATTTGTGGTTATCTCGTAATCCCTTCGAGTCAGGTCATAAATTCCAATTTCATTGAGGATAACATATGCGACGACTTTGAAGTCTATATGTCGTAATCCCTTCGAGTCAGGTCATAAATTCCAATCTGCTGTCAAGGGCTTTAGTCCCGTTGGGGATTGCGAAGCAACGTCGTAATCCCTTCGAGTCAGGTCATAAATTCCAATCTGATTACTTGAAGTTTGCAATACAGGTTCAGGTTCTTTAGTCGTAATCCCTTCGAGTCAGGTCATAAATTCCAATGGGGAAAAATCTTAACTCCTGTTCATAAGTTTGATTACCGTCGTAATCCCTTCGAGTCAGGTCATAAATTCCAATAAGTCGGTATCAAAAAGTGGACTTACAAAGCGTATGATAGTCGTAATCCCTTCGAGTCAGGTCATAAATTCCAATTAAAATTTGAGGAAATAAGTTTTTTTGAACTATATGGAGAGTCGTAATCCCTTCGAGTCAGGTCATAAATTCCAATAGGATATCCTAAAAAATTATATAAAAGTTTTGGGCTAACGTCGTAATCCCTTCGAGTCAGGTCATAAATTCCAATGACGATATGTTGTTAGAAACAGATAAGGTTTACGTGATAGTCGTAATCCCTTCGAGTCAGGTCATAAATTCCAATATGACTATAAAAGAAAGATTCTTTTATCAACCGCAAGGAGTCGTAATCCCTTCGAGTCAGGTCATAAATTCCAATGACCAAAAACCGCAAAAAGAGTTATTAAAGGGGAATTAGTCGTAATCCCTTCGAGTCAGGTCATAAATTCCAATAATCTTTCTTTTATAGTCATTAACGCCGATGTAGTAATATGTCGTAATCCCTTCGAGTCAGGTCATAAATTCCAATAGAAAATACAGGAGAAGAAATAATTCTCGAGGATATAGTCGTAATCCCTTCGAGTCAGGTCATAAATTCCAATTAGAGAACGGATGGTATTCATTGAATACCGCAAAGAAAGGTCGTAATCCCTTCGAGTCAGGTCATAAATTCCAATGCGGAACTTCCTACATATCTCCAAGCGGCTGTTGAAGCCGTCGTAATCCCTTCGAGTCAGGTCATAAATTCCAATCAGGATGAATACTGTGATGAATGTATGTATGAAGTGACAAAGTCGTAATCCCTTCGAGTCAGGTCATAAATTCCAATCGGAACTAGCGCAGAATTTGAGTTCTGCGCAAAATACGGCAAGTCGTAATCCCTTCGAGTCAGGTCATAAATTCCAATGATGTGCATACTATGTTAATATCTATATTTACAGACGCCGTCGTAATCCCTTCGAGTCAGGTCATAAATTCCAATATAAAATTTGATAGGAGGCTAATATGATAAAATTAAAAAAGTCGTAATCCCTTCGAGTCAGGTCATAAATTCCAATAGTACCCCTTTTTTGTACCTTATTTTCAGATATTTGCAAGGCAAAAATTAAAGAAGGGGGGGGTATCAATTTTTCTACTTTGTAAATTTTGATACCCGTTTTTGTAACCTACTGATAAACAACAAGAAAAAAATTCGTGTTCTACTAGTCTAACTTTTCTTGTAACCATATAGTAGATTTAAACTTTAGTCTTATTTCAATTTATTCTAAAATCCACTTGAAATTGTGCTTTTAAAATAGAACATTACGACATGTTTGTTTTACTTATCGCGGTAATCTTATTCAGTTTTCAAACTACAAAATATCAACCATAGTACTGATATTTCCTAAAATTCAAATGCTCGAATATACTTGTCTTACTAATTTTACCATATTTGTCTTCTTTTTCTACTGATATTCTTTTGGTAGTAGAATAAATTGGTACTAAAAAGTTTTTCAGGCAAAAATCTGCAACAAAAAAAGTTGCACCAAAATCACCTTGTATTAATACATAGTCTCCACTTTTTGCATTATTTCCTAAAAAGTTAGTTATTTTCTTAACCTCATTAACTGGCAATCCCCCCTCAGGTGGTATTTGACTCCAAAGTTTTTGTAAATTATCAGGCAAATTTACAATTTTATCTACTTTTAGCTTAGTATTGATTTCATTTATTTGTTTATTTGTCAAACTGTGACTGAATATTAAAAATAAAGCTTTCAATGTATCAGCTCCAATGCCATTTTACTCCACAGTTCTAAATCTTTTTTGTATATTTCAAACATATCTAACCATTCAAGTCCCTCCAACTCCTTGCCCGGAAGAAATGCTCTGGTAGTATTTAATAGATATACAAATCCTAAATGAGTAAGTCCCACATCGGTAATCTCTTCATTTATTAAACCTAAAAAACTTATTTCTGTCTTATAGAAATCAAAATCCGAAAATTCTTCTGATAGTTCTCTATAAACTGCATTTTTAATTGTAGGTTCTAAAACCTCAAAAATATAGTCCTGTAGCTCTACGTGACCACCAATTCCTATAGAATATTTCCCATGTAACCTTTTTTCGCTGCCTTTTCTTTGGTAGCAAGCAATTTTATCGAGATGTTTAACAATGACATATGGTATAATTTGCTTATAATCAGTATTTTTTTCACAAATATCTCTACTAACAAATTCTATGTGTTCAATTTTAAAGTCTTTTAAAAGTTTTTTTTCTTTAATTGACACGATAGTATGATCTTGCAAATATTTCTTTTTTATATTTTTCTTTTTAAAAACAAGGACATCATTTAAAGATCTCTTCATTAATTATCTCCATAACACTTTTTTCAGCACCTATTATTAAATCCTTTTTAGTATCAATCTTGCAAAATGCGGAAACGAAAGAATTTTTGATTAATTGCAATAGTTCCCAAAAAGTTAGCGTGTTATTTACTAAGTCTGATCCGATAATAAATTCATTGGTAAAATCAGTACGTGAAATTCCCAAATTGTCCGTATTCAAAGTAACTTTTAGACCTCTATCAAGGTATTTTTTCAGAGGGTATTCTCTGTCTGTAAAATCTAATATCTGTTTGTTACTTGAAGGGCATAGTTCAATTGATATTTTTCTTTCTTTGATTTTATCCATAAGGTCTTCCCTTTCAAGCAACTTAAGTCCATGCCCAATCCTGTCAGCACTCAGATGATAGACAGCTTCCCATATACTATCAGCATCCGCAGTCTCACCGGCATGAATTGTAATCTTTAAACATTTTTCCAATATCGGTAAAAATGCATCTCTAAGCTCGGATGGGCTTTTCATCTCTTCATTTCCTGCCAGATCAAAACCAACAAAAAATTCCATAAATTTTTTATCGTTTTTATTTAAAACATAATTTACAATCTCATTAATTTCTGAGATTTTTTTGTGTCTCGTGGCAATAAATATTAATTTAAAAACAGTTACATCACTTTCGAGATTTCTTACCAGCACATCAACTACTTCATCAATGCTTAACCCACCCTTGGTATAATTATGAGGTGAGCATCTGAGTTCCAAATATTTTACGTTGTGCTCTTTTGCTTTTCTTTTTAAAATATTACAAGCTGAAGCTAAAGATTCCCTTGATTGCAAAAGAGATGAACCCTGCAGGTCACCTAATTTTGAGTATTTTTCTATGCCAATATTCTTATAGTCTTCTGAATTTAAATACTTACCAAAAATCAACTCATCAAGTAATTTTTCATAGTCTTTAAACTGTATAAGAAATCCTGCCAGACTATATGGCTCCGGAATCTCCTTAAAACAATTTAGCACCAATTCTTTGGGATTAGACACCATTTCAGTGATTTTTGACAATTCATTTTTTGACAGGTTTTCCCTTATAATTTTAAGCCAATCATCATATTTTTTATATTTTCTTCTATAAAAATTTACTTTTTCCAGATTGGAATAAGCTATTTCCACCATCTCTTTTGTGTCAGCTATTCCACCTAAATGACAATGTAACTCTGCTTTTGGTAATTTCTTGATTAAATTATAATCTTCTATAACTATTTTTTTGTTTTTTAAAACTTGAATTTTATCTGGCTCCAAAAAATATAAAGAATAAAAATTTGACGCTGGCTCTTTCTGGTAAATTTTTTGATAAAAATTAAATGCAATGCTTCTTGATTTATTCCTTCTTTCCTCAACTTCGTTATAAAGTTCAGTATCAGGATCTAAGTATATATTTTCCTCATTTAAAGGTATGTCATATTTTTGATTTTCAAGAATGTCTTGTTCAAAATAAATGATTTTGCTTGCATCCCTTTTGCCGAATGCAACAATGGGGGTAAAATGCCTGGAAAATTTAGTATCAATTGTCTTCAAATTTTTAAATTCTTGTGGGATATTTCCATCATCGATTATGTGTATCATGGCATCAAATCCAAAGATGTTGCCTGCTTCCTGCATATCAGCACTCATAGTTTTCCGTCCACCGCTAAGAGATAAAAGCAATTGACCGCCATTTACATATTTTTTACCAGCCAAAACAACTTGGTAAATTAAATTCCCCATTTGTCTGCAGTGTTCATCCTTAGTCAGGTCTGAAATCCCCTTCAAGATAAAAGATTTCATTTTAATCTTTTTAACATTTTCGTTTAGCCACCCTTTGGCTGTTTTTATTGAATTTATTGTTCTTTTATCATCAGTTGAAATTACCCATATCTCCTTTACGGGCTTTATCTTGTTTATAGTTCTTATATTATTAATTTTTTCAAATCCAGAGTGATATTTATAAAAACCATAATCATCTGGATTTGTGAAGCCTACAAGTTCAGGTATCAATTGCCATGAATGTCCCAGGGTGGTTATAAGGATGCTTGATTGCATTATATTAATATTAACCACCCCATAGGGTATAAGCTATTTATATTATTTATTTTTTTCTGAGAAAAATACCATACTGTTGTTGGTTCTTTAGCATCATGAACTGCTTGCCGTCTTTTATTTTCTTTTATTTTTATTGCTCTTTCTTTAAACGTAACACCTTCTGCACCGCTATGTTTGCCAACTCTGATAACAGCATATTTATTTTCATTTAATTTATCTATCAAGCCCTGTTTATCCACTATTTTAACAAAATTATGATTTAAAGATTTTTCTTTAAATAAATTATAATCTTTTTTAAATAGTTCTAAATAATGTCTGTTTAAGCATTTAAAAAGATTTTGTTTACTTTCTAATATATTATCAACATCTCTTTTGTATTTATGAGTTGGAATATCGCCTATAGTTAACCAACCGGCAAAAAGCTGAAAAGGCCTTATTACCTCAGATGCAACAGTTAGCTCACCGCTTACAGATTTTTCAAGTGACTTTTTGGGGTAATTATGAAAATATCCTATCCACTTACCAACACTTTCAGATTTACTAAAATCAGATACTTTAAGTATTTTGAAAATATCATCAGTGAAGCTCAAATTCATTTCTTTCATAAGTTTTTTATACTCATCTCTTCTTGTAGGATCGTATTTGATATGGTTGTCTTCAATTATTTTATTAACTATTGCAGTTCTGATTGAGCCTTTTATTGAAGAGCCGGGTATTACTGTATAGCCACCTGATGAGTAGGTTTTTTCAATTTCAAGCATATTTATCATTTTGTTATTAAAATCTTTGGAAGCAAGATTTATTAATTTCTCACTATATTCATTTGCAAAATCACTACTTGAGACATCTTGCTCGTCAAAGACGATATTAGCCATAGATGATATGTCAAAATTTTCATAGATAAACTTTCTGGCCTCTAATGTTTTACTAAAAGAGGGATTTTTTACTATCATAGTAAATTGTTTTATTTTTTCAGAAGGTAGTTTTGATAAAAAAACAGATGTATCAAAGTGATATATTTTGTTGTTTTTGATAACATACGAAAAAGGCTCGTAATATTCACCTGATCCTATATGTATTGGTGAAGCTAAGAAAGCCTGAAACTTAATAATTTTATCTCTCATTATTGCACCTCTACGCTAACAGGGACGTATAAACTGTATCCTTGCTGAACCGTATCCTTATAATATGATAAATTTGTAAGTGCTTTTCCAATATACGGCTTTTCAAATAATTTATTACTAATATTTACAAATAATGCACCTTGCCTTGCCATTACTACTGGATTTTTAAAAGGGTTACCCTCAACTGAACGGATATTGCCATGCTTACCATATTTAGTAAAAATTTCGTAATATTCATTCCCTTCAGTTTGCAAATCTTCCAAAGCACAATTTCCAAGGGTGTATATTGAGTTTTTTCCTTTGTTTGAAAATCTAACTTCTTCATAATTTTCAACATTGAATTGTCCTCTACCTAAAGATGCGTCTTTACCAAAGCCTATTTTTCCCATTATTTCCAGTGCCGTTTTGATTATATCAATATGTTCTTCCTTGGAAACATAAAAGTAAAAGGAAAATGTAATCTCTCCATAGTAGACATATTCAATTATAGAGTATGGATCAAAACCCTGGCCAGTCGTTCCTGTCCTTCTGTCAATTGAACACCTGATTATTTCGCTATTTTTGTATGCATTAATGTTCTCTGATAGGTTAATTATTTTTTCAGTATTTAAATCGCTTTCTTTGTAAATGCTATCAATATAGATTCTGTTTTTTGATTTTATTTTTTTTCTTTCCAGAATTTTTGCAAGTTTGATTTCTTTGGACTCTTCAAGCTTATACTTAACCGGTATCTTTGGAGAAATACCACAGTTGTTTGGCAAAAAGTCTGATACCACAAGAAAAGGATTGGTATCATAGTCCTTTAAAAAATCAGAAATATTTTCCCCCATATCAGACAGGATCCAAACTAATTGTCCGAATAATGTATCGGACATTGGTTCAGTCCCAAAGGGTGAAAGTGGCTTTATTGTTGCCTTTATATATTCCATAAGCTCACCTATAATTCTACAGAATTGAATTTTTCCTGCAGTTCGTTATCGTCAAACTTAATGCTTACTCTACCATATCCTCTGCTTCCTGAACCTCCAAGTGCATCAAGTGTAAGAAGTTTGAAGCCTTTAAGAAGTGTGTTTAAAAAGGAATTTTCATCATCTCCTTTAAAAATCTTTAGAGAAAGTGAAAAATCAAATTCTGCTCCCTTTGGTACTCTTTCCATAAATCTTGGGTCCTTTGCAGTACCTGTAATTCTGTCGATTGAGTTTTCAGCTTTTACCTCAGTAAGCTTTCCTATGGTCTTTAATAATATTTCTTTAGAACTATCATTTAGATGTGAATCAGAAAAAATTACCCTTGAAATTGCATATTTAGGTTCAAAGCTATCTTTATTTTTTTCACTACCACTTGTTCCAAAAAGCATTACAATATTTGCTTCATCTTCTTGTGGATTTTCCAAATGATTTACTTGTAAAGGTTTACCACCGGTTTTCAAATGCGCCCCAACATAATATTCTAACAAACTTCTAATCTTACCTTTTAAACTACTTCCGGGTATATAGGGTGAATTTGTTAAAGGATCTTTTATTACTTGATTATCTACGCCACCTATGTGCACCTCTGAGTCTCCTCCACCAATATGAAGACCACTTTCCAAAATAATTTTTCCAGAAATATTTTTAATTTTTAAAGCACTCATAGTTTCCTCCTGTTAGTTTTCACTTGGATTAAGATATCTATAATAGCCAAGTATTGCTTCAAAGTAGCTTATAAAAGTATTAAAATCTGAAAGAGTTTCAATTTCAAGTACATTTGATGTGATAAAAGTATAGAAAGCTTCACCGACATGCTTCCTACCGCGTGCATAAGCACATTTTGATGCCACAAGGTAAATTAAAGGTAAATTTTTTTCGAACACTTCTTGAGGATTGTCAGAAGAGTCAATCTTGCTTTTGATAACATATAGGTCATCGAAAAATTTCCTTATTTGTGTGTTTTTGTTGAGTTTATCGCGAGAAGCCTTTTTTTCATTATCCATTTCTTTAGCTACTTCGCTTGCGATTGATTTTATCAATTCCGGGTAATTATATCTTTTGAAAGACTTTTTCACTATTTCCGGAACTTGATTAGTGTTATGATGCCTGTTATCATTACTTCTTCGTTCATTAAAATTTCTTTGCATATTAACCTCCATATCTGATTTTATATAAATTTATTGATAAAGCTGCTCTTAAAAGCTTTGGATTTTCTTCAATTGATTTTATTAAAAATTCTGCCATTTTCTCTCTTTCAACTTTATCTTTAATATTTCTTGCAAGTGAATATTTTAAGCGGGGCAACCACATTAGATTGATCAAATTAACCTTTTTATCCTCAGAAACTTTAATCTTCATATCTATAAAGCTCATTACTTTATACCAAAAGGACGTGTTATTTTTTACTGATGATTTGCTCAACAGCTCTGTAAAGCGTTTATAAAAATCTTTAAAACTTTCAGGCTTTTCAACTACGCCCAATACACTCATTTGACCTTTAACAAAAGAGTCACTTGAAAATGACTTGGCATTTTTTAAATTTTCTTCAACAATCTCTGCCATATATACAACAGGGGTGTTGTGCTTGAATAATCCTATGGCAGAAGATATTGTTACATCTTCATTGTTTCCTGTAAATAATTTAAAATCTTCATTGATTTTGAAGTTCAATTCTATGATTTCATCATATGGTCCTATTAAAAATAAATCATCTCCTCCTGCAAAAACAGTGTACACATTTTGATAGTCTTTTTTGCAAATTTCCGGCAAATAGTAGGCAAAAAAGATATTTATCATTCGCGACATTGCGGAAAGTCTTGAGAAGGTAAGCTTGTAATTCATTTTGGATTCATGTTTATATGGCTCTAAACCAACAGCAAAAATAGCTCCAAGATTATCAACATCGGCCTTTAAAACACCTAATGGTTTTGACTCAGAATGACCATTAATTTTTACCATTTCCTCAAAGCTCATGGGAGCATTATTCTTTTTTGGAATATAGCTATTTAAATATACGATAGAGGCTCCTGAAAATGGCTTTGTAGGGTTAAGATCAATAACCTTTAAGATATTTCCTGATGGTTTAATTTCGTTGCTAAACTGAATTTCAAATTTATTAAAAATTGAACCATTATTTTTATGTATAATATAAAGAAATCTGTTTGTAACTAAGTTTTTACCAATTATTTCAAATGAGTCGCACAAATCACAGTTTTCATTTACAGCAGCTTTTTTACCACATACCTTACAAGTGTTTTTGCCATCAAATTGAGTATGATAATTTTCAAATACAGCCTTACGAGTCTTTAAATCGAATTTTGCGTATTTGGCTTTGTCTAACTCTGAGAGTAAATTTAACCACAACTGTTCAAACTCCTTATCCATAAAATTCTTGGCTGACGCTTCCGTAGTCACTATCCCAAGGGAAACTTCTCCTATAAATTGATTATAGAGCCAATCATTCAGCTTTTTCTTCCCTTCACATAAAGCTTTATGAGTGCTTTCAGTATTCGGTGCAAGAATTACAAACATCCCTGCTGCATTAAGCATCAGGTTAAAAGATGGTAAATTTAATTCTTCGAGAAAATAGTATGCTGCAACTTCAGATAAAACTGATACATAGAATGATTTTCCCCTTAGTATCTTAGCTGAGTTTTTATTTGTTTCCGTATCATTACCGAAGATAAACTTTTGAACTCCAAAAAACTCTCCTCGTAATAAAATAAAATTATTTTCGTTGCTGTTAATAAAATCAGGATTTTTATCTGTTAATTGTTTTTCAGTGATTAAATTATATATTGCAGAAGCAAAGGCAGCAGTAGTTTTAGAGTGATCATATAATGAAACCTCATCATAATCATCCCACGTTGAGGCAGGTACAAATGAAAAATATTTTTCATATAGAGATTGTAAAGCGTCAACATACCCCTCAACACTTAAAAAAGTTTGGTGGATAACGCTATAATCATTTTCAAACTCATTTACTAATTTTTTATATTTTTCTTCAGCATTTTCTCCTTCTATCTCTGATTTTTTTACTGGGAATAGACTGTTGTAGTTTAGTTTTTCTAATTTAAATCGATATGAATTATCAATATCATTTTTCTTTAATGTTATATGTCGTAATAAAGGTGCTAGATGAACTTTTCTATAATCTTTGGGGCTATTATTTTGTCTCTCCTCGTATCTTTCTCTATCAAATCCCGATGCAATATAATCAGCTTGAGCAATAATTTTAGTTAAAAAATCTTCAGGGTTATGATGACCTGCTGAAGTTTTGAGCATATCTGATTCTGGAAAACAATCTTTCCATATCTGCTCTATTAAGCTGTTGGCTATAAAATTATCGAAAAAAACAGCCGTATGAAGAGCATGCAAGTGAGAGTCTTTATTAAGCAATAGCTGTCGTTCAAAAGTGTCTCGTTTATATTTATTAGGCAACTGTTTGCCAGTCCTTTGATATGCTTTGCCTATATCGTGTAAAAAAGCAGCAATTCCTATCAAAGAACTTCTTAATCTTCTCTCATTCATCTATTCCCCCTTTCTAAAAATTTCTTTGAAGATGCCATCTATCCTTTTTTCTTTAAAGTCCTTTAGGCCAAAAAACTGTAATCTAAAATTATCCTTAGCTAATTTATAGGTATCTTTTAATTCACCATTATTGTCATACAAAACCTTTTCATCTAATGCTAACAGAATATTATTCATTCCAAGGCCGAAGCTTTCCTGGCTCTTTAAGTGTGAAAGTTTGTAAAATGTTTCCTTTAAAACTTCCCTTTCCTTGCCTCCAAGGCCAGTTTTACATTCAAAATAGTAAAGCCTATTTTCGTATGTCAAAACAACATCAAGCTCGTTACCTCCTCCTTTTTCTATTTCTACACCAAGTTTGATGTAATCATCATTTAAATTTAGAAATTTTTTAGCTTCAAAATAAATCAGCTCTTCAAACCAGCCACCGGTTAAATATTTAATCCAGTGCTTTAATCGCTTTTTTGATTCACTACTAATATCTAAGCCTAATCTGTCAAAAAAATACTCTCCGGCATCTATAAGCTCGTTTAAATCTATCTTTTTTTCATTGTTTTTCACTTTATCCGAATTCCAGTATTTTCTAATATCGTCAGACGTTTCGTTAAAAAGATCCGCATTCTCATTAAAGCATTCCCAGAGCTTATATGTGTAGTCTTTTCTTTTTTTAGCGCAATCTATTGCGCCAGTTAAATTATTAATGTTCTTGATTTTAACATTGTAAGCTGAAAAATACTCTTGTACATTCAATCGATATTGAATCTCCGATAGATTGTTAGTTTCAATATTTGTAGCATGGTTTCTATTATTAGGGATATAAAAAAGCCTTTCAGTCTGGTTTATATTTCTGGCAAATTCGTATGCTCCCAAAGACATTATTTTTGTCCCGCCTGTTAAATTGAAATAATATTTATCATTTCCACGATATGCTTTTCGCAACTTACCTATAACATCTTGAAAATCTTCTTGATTAACAATAAGTCTTTCACATGTATTTTCATCCAATTTACATGTAGTTATGATTGCGTCACTTCTTTTTTGTTTATCTTCTTCCATTTGTTTAGTAGTTAAAAAAATAAAATAATCTATTGAAAATTTATCTTTAAACTCATTAATAAAGACGATATTAGGAACAGTTTGAGCACTTACTAAAGACACAAGCACATTTCTATTCATTTAGCTCCTCCACTAGTATCTTTCCAAAACCAAAACCGGTATTTTTACCAAGACCAAAAATTTCAGCAAATTTTAATAATGAAATTGCATAAATTGGAAATTTGCCACGCAAGTTCATATATCCAACAACCCCACCAAATATCATACTGTCATTCTGCCTTGATGAATACCTTTTGTACTCTTTCCATACTAAACAGTTTTCAGACTCAATTTCTGACAAATTAATTTGAATTTTTCCATTTTTCTCGCTTGTCCCGTACAGGTTTGACAAAATCTCATATCTGCTCAAGGAAGCAATCAATATGTCGCTAAAAGAAATTTCCGAAGAGTATTTCCCTTTGACCTTTAATCTTGACGGGGATAAAAAGTTTATTCTTATGTTTTTATCAACTAATTCTTCCGAAAAATCTGCTGTAAAGAGCGTACCTTCAGGCAAATTAATATCATCACTTGACCCATCATTGACCAAATGTCCTCCTGAGAAAACTTTTGTTATGCGATACTTTGCCCTTTCCCTGAAAAGTCCATTTTCTCCTGCCTTTAAAAAGCCGTAATATATGTAGGGGAAGTATTTGATCCCTTTACCAAAAAGTGTAAGCTCAAATTTAAGCTCATTAAAATTAGTATTAACATCCCTTTCACAATATGTAATGAATGGGTGAGATGCTTTATCTCTACCTTTCAAAAAATCGTTATTTTTCTCTATAGGTGTTTCAAATACAACAGAATATGCACATTGAAACCTTAAAGGGCAATCATCGCAAGTCTGTTTATGTCTTAAAATACATGCAAACCTTTTGAGTTCTTTTCCAAGAACAGCTCTTAATGCAAAAGATGGATAAATATCTGCGAATGCATTTTTTTCAAATTCAAGAAATATCTCAAACTTTTGATAGGGTATCGGCACATGCCCTCCTTAAATATACAATCCAATAATAATGATTTATTTTATCATATTTTTTTAATGGATGCTTAAAAGATTAAAAAAAATTTCTGAATTTTTTAACTTTTTCTGAGTCAATTACTTTTTTGTAGGATAAGTCTGATTTGTCAAAGTTGTAAACCACCAGCCTCTTGTAGTCTCCGATTGCCATTCCCAGAGCAAAAGAAAGGGGTACAGGTGCAGAAAATATGAAATGATATGTAGAAACATGTTGTTTATTATTGACGGAATTGATACATGAATAAATTTCCCTTGTAATCTCGACCCACAAGTTACTGTTATCAATAGAAATATTACCTTGGAAATCCTTAATATTAATGGTTAAAAGATTACAATGTAATGTTTCATTAATAAATTTTTTGGCATCCCCTATCGGGTTATGGCTAGCAGCATAAATACAAACCATAAGCTCATCAGAGTCAAAGCTGGATTCATAACCATAGCTTATATATTCAAAGTTTTGTTTAATCTGTTTTAATTTTCTAAGGCTTGTTTCAGTGAAATTTATTACTTCAAAATATTTTCCGTCCTGAAAATGATAAATAGACAGCTGCTTTTTAGCACCAATAATTACTCCCATTGAAAAAGCAAATGCAGACAAACTACAAATAAAATGAAATCTTACTGTAAGGTTGCAATTATAAGCTTTTGAAATTTTATAATAAAATTCATCTATCAGACATTCCCATTCATCAATGTTATTCTGGATAAAATTTTCTCTGTAAATACTTAAATCGTCCAAATCAATTTCAAGCATATTCAATATATTACCCTCTAACTTATCTTTCAGATAGTTAAAATTTCTTTCAAGCTCTGCATGACTTTTTCCAAACAATTGAATAAAAGGTAAATCAATTACATCTTTATTCAGATGAGATAAATCCTCAAGCTTATCAATATGCGATACCAAAAATTTCTTATTATCTAAGGCAATTTTCTTTTTTAATTTTATATAGTCGATATTGTTAACTTTACCAAAGCTATCGACACTGCCCGTATAAATAAAATTGTTTCTGTAAATATCCTCTACATAAAAACAAGACGCTAAGGCAAGCTCAAATGAATTGCCCGTGAAAATTTTGTCAAAACATACAAAAAAATTTTTATTAATTAGTTTTTTTAACTTTATCAAAGACTCCCTGATAAATTGCGGCGTATTAGGGAAGCAAATGCTTTCAAACTCCCCCTCAAATATATACACCCTTGCAATGTCGCCATTATTATTATCTACTATTGGAAACTGTGAATATTTTACTTGCTCAAAAGCTTTTGTGATAGCTTCAGTAAACTCTTTGCCTAATATTTTTTCAAGTAGCTCAGATTTTGAGTTTTTTATGAGTGAAAACATTAGCATTTGTTTTAAATCTTCATACGGAGAATACCTTTCTTCGTGAAAAAGCTTGAAGCAGGCATCATAGTCTGGTTCAGCAATAGAGCAATCCTGAATAAATTCTTTTATTACTCGGTAATTTTTATCAGGATCTTTCAAATATACCTTAAGCATTTGTTATGTCAATTTTATCAGCCAAATAAGGAATAATTATATTATCATCAAAGATTTCTATTTCTATTTCACCCTTATCTACAAGGCAGATAAATTCATCATCTTCAATCTGTACCCTTATCAGGGCATTCTTTTTAACATATTCTTCATCAAGGATAATTTTAAGAATATTTGTTTGGCGGTCAAAATATAGGGAAAAAATTCCCTTTCTTGCAGTATGTTTGGCAGTAGCAGCAGCTTTTGGATAGTTAATCTTTTCAATACGTTGCTTTATACTATCTTTCAGTTCTGAGAAAAAGATAACATCAGAAACTTCAAACTGATTAAAATGGTATGGCAATACGTCGGCAATTTCTTGATTTCTGAATTTAACCTGGTAGTAATTCTCATCATCAATAGGAATGGTTAGACCCTTATACTTCTTTGGGATATCTACTCCATTGACAGTGTATTCAAAGAGTACGTCCACATATTTATCTTCTAAAATCCCCACATAAGCCATTGGTAAATTTTTGGGAATATACAATTCATAATCCATGAAAGCAAAATATTCATCCGTCTCAAACTTAAAAACAAAATCATTCTGAGTGGCAAAGTCTACCCATTCTGTTACTTTGAAACCTGTGAAAAAACCGCTAACTTCTCCGGTCAATAAAAACATAAATTTCCCGTCTACGATGTAAAGCTCACCTATTTCCAGGGCAGGTTTACTGTGATCAGATTCAATTCTTATCTCTTTTATTGTATTCATAAACTCTTTATAGTCCCCCTTATCACCGGCACCACTTTCTTCATTATTCAGCTTTAGTTTTGTGTATATTTCATAAATATCTTTTAGACGTTCACTCATTTACTGCTCCTGTCTATACAACAAAATTTTTCGCACACTTCTGACACATAAATTTGCATAAAGCATAAAAATGCTTCTTGAGAAAGCAAATGTTCCCTTACAATATCCTGAATTTCTACTTTGAGTCTTTGGATAGCCTTATCATATGCATTCCTTGATAAATCTTTTATAAAGTTTTTTTTATTTGAATATAAATATTGGCACAATATCCTTTTTTTCCTCTCATCAAATTTTTCTACAATTATATTAAGAATCTCATATGATTCAAATTTTAGCTCTTCAGAAATGGAATCTGATTCAATGGTGTCAAGAAATTCCAAATCATCTTCGTCATTAACAACTGAGTTTAATGAAAGATTATCATTATTTTTAAAATGATTGTAGTAGTCCTTCAAAAAGTTATTTATACTTGTATTCAAATATTTCAATATAGCCACATCATCATTATTGTGAATAAACTTTATCATGGATTTATTGCTAAATATTTTATTTGATAAAAAATCGTGATACATACTGAGCAATTCTTCATCTATTGAATAATTTTTTGCAAAATAAATAAATTTTTTAAATAGCTCTTCATAACCTTTTTCATTTTCATCCGGACACTTCAAAAACTTTACTATCTCTGACATAGTTCATTCAACCTTTTAGCAATATTTTTGACATACTCTATGTTACAAAAGGTGCAAACCTTGAAATAACCGTCAAAATCGGAATATTGGCTAGTCAGTCTATTAATTTCATTGATTTTATCTACTGACAATTTATAACTGAGTATTGTATCGATATTAAAATTAAAACTTTGGCGTTTTGGCACATAATGTATTTTCCCATTTTTTTTAACTTTTTGTGTTGGGACAAATACACTGCTTTTAGATTCAAATTTAAAGTTTTTACAATCCAATATATCGTTACAGTTGGAAAAATCGAAGATTATTTCATATTTACGATGAACATGTTTGTTTGTAGATAGTCCTAAAAAGCTGCACAATCTATTTTTTGTCTTATAAACGACAATAGGTCTTCGCTTCTTTTTATTTGATTCTAACTTCTCAAGATTTCCAGTAAGTAGTACTCCTGATACCAAACGAAGAAAATAAACATTTATCAAGATCAAACTTCCCTCATTAATATCCTCGTCCGGCTTTAATTTTCCAAAATCTATCAATTCATCAAGTCTCATTGTAAAATGATAACAAAAATGTCAGAAAATTTCCAATAAATATGTTTATTAAGTTAAGGGGGTAACCGATGGAAAATAAATTACAGCATAATTTCAAAGAACTGATACGACTTGCTGATGAAGCTGAAAAAAATGAAAATATTTCTGAGGTAATAAAGTATCTAAACCTCGCACTAAATCTCACTGAAGATAAAAAGCCTATTTATGAAAGGTTATTGCAATATTATTTAAATGATTCAAACCCTGAAAGAGCATTGAAAGTATTAAAAAAATTGATTGACTTAGACAAATTTAACCCTACCTATTACAAACACTTAGTCGGAATTTTATTAGAGCTTGATAGGGGAGAAATTGCTTTAAAAATTGCCGACAAAGCATACTCTTTGACAAAAGACAAATATTTCAAAGATATATTTGACAATTCTATGGAAGAAAAAATTATTGAATTATCATATACAAACGAAACAGTATCACTTCTTTTTACTTTATTTGGAGGTAGAGAAGGGGTATATGCAAGACAATGGAAAAATTCTGAAGGAGCAACCGGTTATATTCCTGTAAGAGAGCCCCTTAGCGAAAAGGTGATTAAAAACCACCTAAACGGAAATATTACTATCGGAATTTATCAGCACAGATTGGATAGCACTGTTAACTGGATTTGTTTTGACGTGGACATTGCCAAACATATTTTAAAAAATGTTTTGTCAAATGATGAAAAATTTAAGGAATACGATTTCTTGTGCCATAAAATTGCCGTATCTATTTGTAAGGAATGTGAGAAGTTCAATATAAGTCCTATTATAGAAAACAGCGGATATAAAGGCAGGCATGTTTGGATATTTTTAGAAAAGCCTGTACCTGCAAGGATAGCAAAGCGATTTGCTGAAAGTGTAAAAATCAATATTAAAGAGATTATACCAGAAATTTCCGTTGAAATTTTTCCAAAACAAAATTTTGTAAAACAAGATGGCACGGGAAATCTTGTGAAATTACCACTTGGGATACACCTTGCAAATGGGAAAAGAAGCTTTTTTGTAGATAAAAAGGGTAGTGAAATTGCAAATATTGATGAATTTTTAAAAAAAGTTGAAAGGGTATCTGATCAAAAGCTGCTTGAGTATTTAAACTACTACCGTATTTCCGATACATTTGAAAAATATTCTGATAAACCAAAACCTTTGCCATCAGAAACAATTTCATTTAAAAATATTGTTGAACCTTACAACATCGATACAGACAAGCAATTTCAATATCTTATTTTTAAATGTCCGGTATTAAAGGAAATTTATCAAAATGCTCTTAGAAAAAATGAGCTTAGCTATGATGAAATGATTGTGGTAGCTCATAGTATTGGTCATCTTGAAACGGGTGTAGATGCAGTAAATTATATTTATTCAAAGTGCTATAATGTTAACCCCGACAAATTTTTAAAATCAAGGCTGAAAGGAAATCCAATAAGCTGTGCAAAAATAAGGTCAAAGGTCCCTGAAATAACTTCAACCGTGAACTGCAACTGTCAGTTTGATAATATTGAAGGATTATATCCAAATCCCACATTACACCTACATACTTTTGAAATTGATGTAAAATTACCAAGCAGGTTGGATAGCCAGTCATTAAATTTTCAGGATATCCTTGATAATTATCTAAAACTAAAGAAACAGTTATTTGAGCTTAATGCATTAAAACAAGAATATGAAGATAAGTTCGAAGCCATGTTTAAAACTTCAGGAGTTGATGTATTTAAAACTGCGGTAGGTAATTTTAGAAGAGTAGTAGATGAGAATGGCAAAGTTACATATAAGCTTGATGTATGATTGTATATATTACTGAGCAAGGTGCAGGCATATATATATCAGGGGAAAGGATAATTTTGAAAAAGTTCAACAATGTTATAGGAGTGTTTCTTACTAAAGATATCGACCAGGTTGTCATAATGGGGAATGTCTCAATTAGCACTCAGGCTATAAAACATTTCTTAAAACATAAAATTGATGTTGTATTTACAAAATATTCCGGAGATTTTCTCGGTCGATTAGTACCGGAGCTTGGTAAAAATATAATATTAAGAAGGCTACAAATTACAAAGCTTGGCAATCCAAAAATCAAGTTAAAACTTGCTAAAAATATTATAAAAGCAAAAGTTGAAAATAGTATATCCGTGCTTAGAAAGTTAAACTACTATCATAAGGATGAAAGTGTAACAACTATTCTTAACCGCTTGACTGTGTTTAAAAAACAAATTGTATCTATTGCCGATATAAAATCATTGTTAGGTTTTGAGGGCACAGCTGCAAATTTATATTTTGGTGCATTTGATTTTCTTATTAAAGGCAATTTAAAGTTTGAAAAACGGACTAAAAGGCCTCCTCTAAATGAAGTCAATGCACTTTTGAGCTTCGGTTATACAATTTTAGGAAATGTTGTTAGGACAGCTGTTAATACTGTGGGGCTTGATCCATATTTTGGATGTTATCATGTGGAAGAATATGGGCGTCCATCAATGGTACTTGATCTTATGGAAGAGTTCAGAGCAGTTGCAATAGATTACCTTGTAATCTCATCTCTTAATAAAGGTATGGTAAATAAAAATGATTTTATTATTGATTATGAAAATCATGATTTGCCGGTCTCAATGTCAGTATATGGTAGAAAAAAATATATCGGACTGCTTGAAAAAAGATTTAATTCATATTTTTGGTATGAAGAAAAAAATAAAAAAATGACACTAAGAGAAATAATACGCTATCAGGCATACAAATTTGCAAAAGCAATAATAGAAGATTCAGAGTATAAGGGTTTTACTTTTTAGATATGAAAAAATTTTATGTTGTTTCGTATGATGTTTCTGACGATAGAAAAAGATACAGAGTAGACAAGGAGCTCAAAAATAAAGGGATTAGAGTGCAAAAAAGCGTTTTTGAGTGTGAATTGACTGAGTCTGATTTTTTGAAATTGAAATACAAATTGGATAAAATTATCGATCTGGAAACTGACTCTGTTAGATATTATTATCTTTGCAAGCATTGCATTGAAGCAATTGAAACAACAGGCAACTGTCCTAATTTTGAAAAAAAAGATTTTATTATTTCATAAGCAAAAATAAAGATAATGTCATTTGATAAATGGCCTTTTAAATTAAGAAGATAGAAATTTCACAGGAAAGTAACAGAGTATTAATTCATACCGGTAGGAGTTAATATTTTAGTTATCAAAACGACTCTACATCTATTGACAATAACCTATAAAGTCAATATTATTTTAATATGAAAAAGTTACCAATCGGGATACAGACATTTTCTGAAATAATAAATGAAAACTACGTTTATGTAGATAAAACTCAAATTGCGTATAATCTTATTAATGAATTCAAATATGTCTTTCTATCCCGCCCCAGGAGATTTGGTAAATCGTTGTTTCTTGATACTTTAAAAGAGATATTTGAAGGAAATAAGGAGCTTTTCAAAGGGCTTTACATCTATGATAAGTGGAACTGGGAAGAAAGATACCCGGTAATTAAAATCAGCTGGGCAGGTATCTTTCAGACCCTTGATGATTTAAAAAAAGTAGCGTTTAGTGTTTTAAAATATAATCAGGAAGCTTTAGATATAAAGTGCGATGATACTACAGATCCTGCCGGATGTTTCAGAGATTTAATTCGTAAAGCCTATAAGAAATATAAACAAAAAGTAGTAATATTGGTAGATGAATACGATAAGCCGATTCTCGATGTAATAGACAATCTCGAGCAGGCAAAGATAAACAGGGAATTTATCAAAGGGCTTTATACGATTATAAAAGATAATGATGAGTTTATAAAGTTTACCTTCCTGACTGGAGTAAGCAAATTTTCCAAAGCTTCAATATTCAGTGGTCTTAATATGTTAGCTGACATTTCTTTAAATAAAAAATATGGCAATATTTGCGGTTATACACAGGTAGATTTGGAAACAGTATTTGCAGATTATCTTAAAGATGCCGATATGGATAAAGTCAGAGAGTGGTATAACGGATACAATTTTCTAAAGGATAATGTCTATAACCCATTTGATATATTGCAGTTTATTAGCAATGAATGCGTCTTTGATAATTATTGGTTTTCAACAGGGACACCTACATTTTTAATCAAGCTTATTGAAAAGAATAAATATTTTTTACCTAAATTATCCAATCTGGTAGTCGACAAAAAGCTGCTTGATAGCTTTGATATAGAAAATATAGACTTAGAAGTGATTTTATATCAATCTGGTTATCTAACAATAGATAAGGTTATTGAAAAGAGAAGGGGTGGTTTTGAATATAAAATGAAACTGCCAAACAAGGAAGTCAGGCAGTCTTTAAATGATGTAATTATAGATTATTTATTAAAACATACAGGCCAGAGAAATATTTACCAGGATAAGTTGTATGATGCGTTATGCGATGTTGATTTCGCTCTTATGGAAGAGTCACTGAAGTCTATATTTGCCTCAATCCCTTATAACAATTACAGCAATAATTTCATTCAAAGTTATGAAGGCTTTTATGCAAGCATTGTTTACATCTACCTGCAGTCTTTGGGGCTTGATATAATAGGTGAAGATGTAACTAATAAGGGCAGAATTGATTTAACAATATTTATAGAAGATAAGATTTACATAGTAGAATTTAAGGTTGATGCGGTAAAAGGAGAAGCATTAAAGCAGCTAAAAGAAAAAAACTATGCAGAGAAGTATTTGAATAAATCATCTGAAATTTATCTTGTAGGTATCGAATTTGATTCAAAAGAGAGGAATATTGTCAATTTTGAGTCGGAAATTTTGAAGCGGGAAACGTAAAGCGTGAACCGTGAATCGGGAAACGTTAATCGGATATTGCTAAACTATATTAAAAATTTTATATATAAAAATTTTTTTCAAGACACACTCATTTGATGTCAAGGCAAAATGATATCAATCATGCTGACAACATGTCACCGGCAATATTATAATAAATCTCAAGTAATTTGACTCTCTTTTCTTTATCAGGCTCTTTTTTCAAAACAACAGATAAAGGAACCCTTGCTGGCAAGTCGAGTAAATCATAATCAGGACAGTACGTTAACTTATTTTCATAGTTATATTTAGCTATACTAAATATTTCTTTAGTAAACTCTATCTCACTTTCTCTCTCTTCATCATCCTCTATTGAGTTAAAATAATTACTCATTTCATCAGATGACAAATATTCTTCAAGGGTCTCTCCTTCTTCCACTGCCAATTCTATTATGTAGGTAATTGAAAAAAATGTCCCAAAATTATACCCCAAAAAATATGCTCCTTTTTCCGGTCTCATTCTTTCTAAATGTATACAAAGCCCTTTTTGTTCATCACTGGGTATAAAATCCTGGTTATATAAAAAATCTGCAAGCCAGGAAAGATAGCTTTTGAAATCGGAGCTTTCATAATTATCGGGCATAGTTGAATATCGATAATCCGCCGGCCAAAACATTCCCATTTTTGTAAGTATAATTCCCATTTTTTCTTCTTCAGAACACCCTTCCATAGCATTATTTATTACATCCAAAAGAAAATTTTCACCATTTTCACAAAAATTATTTTTTTCTTTCTCAATATCTTTTTTATTTTTCTTGCTCATATTCGCCCTCACATATTAATTGATGAAAATAAGTTTAATTGATAAAGTTACAATATCACCCTGCTAAACATTCCACTTTCTATCGAAACCGTGTCGATATCTCTCCCAAGAGGATAGTTTTTTTATTTTCCAAGAATTCATACTAAATGACCATACTTCGAATTTCCTTTCCTTTGTTTCTACAATAACGTTATAAGTGTCCTCTGGACTTGCTACAATAAAGTGGACAAAGAGTTAAGGAAATACTAAGTTAAAATAAAAAGGCAGGTTAAAAAATGGTTAAAAGAAGAGTTTATAGCAAAG
>NZ_JBSQOT010000031.1:0-24188 GCF_055117995.1 Deferrivibrio sp.
CTACCGCTTCCAATTTAAATTCTTTGCTATAAACTCTTCTTTTAACCATTTTTAAACCTGCCTTTTTATTTTAACTTAGTATTTCCTTAACTCTTTGTCTACTTTATTGTAGCAAGTCCATGAACTTGTTATTATCATCTAAGGAACTACTTTTTAGGTTTAGGCAAAAGATTTATGAATCTGATAAGGTGTGTTGCTTTAAACTGGATTATTATTTTAAGATTGAGGAAAAAAGACAGCGGATTAATGAGTTAGGAAAAATGAGAAGAAAGAAAAGTTTACTTGTGGCTTAAAGATGCAAAAAATGGGGTGATGGCAGAAATTTATTTGAGTTGACGCTGAAGAAATTTCAAAATAAAGTATAAAAAAAGGGGGTAGTTTATGAAAAAGATTTTTATATTTTTAGTGCTGATTTTTTCTGCCGCGTTCATTTTCGCACTTACCGATGAGGAGCTTTTTTACTCAAAGTGTACATCATGTCATGGAGAAGGGATAATTTTGAACAAAAAACTTACAGCAGGCCAGTGGGAAAAAACTATCAAAAAAATGAAGTCTTACGGCGCAAATGTTTCTTCATCTGAGGTAAATAAAATTGCTGAATTTCTGGCAAGAAATGCCGGTAAGTAACCAAAAAAGCATATAATCGCACTTGCTGCTAAAATTACAAATTGTCTAAAATATTCTGTATTTCATCTACCCTGAATGGTTTGGAAATAATAGAGTAAAACCCATATCCGAGATAACTCTTTACCGAATCTACATCTGCATAACCGCTCATAAGTACAATGGGGATATTTTTGTCCAGTTTTCTGACTCTCTCAAGCAGGTCAAGTCCACCTTTTCCACCTGGTACCGTTAAATCAGTGAAAATCACATCAAAACTTTCACCTGTACCAAAGCGTTTAGAAAAAATTTCCAGCGCTTCATCAGAATTCTCTGATATTTCTACATTGCAATCAAAAAGCTGCAAAAGACCTTTTAGTGAGTCGAGAATATCCTTTTGATCATCCATAATCAATACTTTATGTTTTTTCCTGGTATTTTGTTTAATATTTTTCTCATCTGCCTTATCAAAAAACTCTTGTTGCTCGAAACTGCTCTCCCCTTTTGAAGGTAGAATTATTTCTACAACTGTCCCTACACCTTTTTCAGATGAAATATTTATACTTCCCCCTGCTTTTTCTATAATTGATTTTATAATATAAAGCCCTAGCCCAGTCCCCTTTTCTTTGGTAGTAAAGTACGGCTCAAATATCTTCTCAAGCTTATCGTTATCTATGCCTGTTCCGGTATCTGAGATTTTTATTTTTACATATTTCCCGGGTTTTAAACTATTATTATCATTTACTTCAGTGTTTTCCGCTGAAATTTCCACCCTTCCGCTTCCTTGAATAAACTGTGCAGCATTAAGAAAAATATTATGCAAAATCTGAGAAAGCTGGTTTGAATCAATTAACACATCCCAGATTTCATCACCAACTTTGTTTTCAAAAACAACTTCTGTTCCGGAAAACACAAATAGTGCTACTTCGTCAGATACCCTCTTTATAGAAGATACATCATCACCTTTTTTTCTCCCTTTTGTGATGCCAAGAAGCTCTTCGGAAAGATACCTTGCCTTTTCAAGGACTCTGAAGATGTTGTTGATATATTCTTTTTGCTCACTTTCAAGTTTAAATTCCATGTTATAAATCGCTAAATAATTATAGATAGCCGCAAGAAAGTTTTTAAAATCGTGAGCAATCCCTCCTATAATCTGTCCAACAGACTCTGAACGCTCCATAGTGGCAAGCCTTGAAACAATAATATTTTTTTCTGTTTCATCCCTGAAAACAAAAACATAAAAGCTCTTATCAGATTCGGGGTATTTTATCGGATGCCCTGCATAAAAAAGATCTTTTTCACTACCTTCAATATCTTTTATCTGAATATTACCATAAACCTTACTTATCATTTTGTCTTTTAAAAGTGTATCAACCTTATCCTGGAAATCTCCCTTAAAATCATCTTTGACAAAAGCTTTCAAATCATCGATATGCCCAATTTCTTTAAAAATCCATTTTATGAAACTGTTGCTCAGCAAAACATTGCCATTACTATCTACAACCAAAATTCCTTCTCTCAAACTATTAATCACTGTTGCAAATAAATCTTTTTGCCTTTGAATTTCACTGGTATAATTTTTGTACTCAGTTATATCCCTTGCAACACCGACTATGTACTCTACCTCACCCACATCGTTACAAATCGGAGTCTTAAATACCTCAATTATCTTTTTGTCATTGTCTTTACCTAAAATTACTTCGTATTTTACCGGCTTTTTACTGGACAATATTCGTTTTTCATATTCAATAATATACTCGCTTGTCTCTCTTGGATAAATCTCAGTCTCTCTCATCCCTTTTACTCTTTCGGTTTTAAAACCTGTAAAGTCTTCAAAGGCCCTGTTTACAAGCAAATATCTTAAGTATCTGTCTTTCATAAAAGCCATTTCAGGGATTGAATCAAAAAAACTTTCAATAAGTCTATGCTGGGATTTTATTGTATCCATCGCCTCTTTCTCTTTTTCGATATCCACCATAATAATCATCACAAGCTCAGAATCTATCGGCACAAAGAAAGCATTAACCACTTTTGAGGAATATTTAATACCGATATCCTGTTTTGGGTTTACAGAGTAGAAAACTTTTGTCCTGTCAAGACCCGTTATCAAACCAGCAATCTCATTCTTCTTGCCACTTTCACAATATATATTTAAAAAATGCAAACCACATACGTCCTTCATATTAACTTCAGTATTTTTCACAAAAGCCTTGTTGATATATTTAATTAAAAAATTATCTCTGTTAACAACCACGACACCGCTCGGAAGAAATTCAAGCATCTTGTCCATAAGATTTGACTGCTTTTTCAAATCGTTTATCAATTCTTCATTTTTCTCAATTTGTAAAAAAACTCTCTCTTGAGCATCTCTGAATTTTACGGCCAGCGTTCTTATCTCATTGTCAGGAAAATCAAGCGGTGAAATATAAAAGCTATCTTCAGGAAATTTTCCTACAAGCCCCGCAAGCTTTTCAATCGGCCCAGAAAATTTCCTTGAATACAAATATACTATAAAAACAGTTATAGCAAGGATCAAAAACAGTGGAAAAATAAAATTTAAAAATGTCTGCAAAATGTATATTTCTATTACTTTATTGTCTATAAAAATTCCAATATGTCTTTTGTTGAAAAAATGTGATGGCATATAAACAGCCAGATATACTGAATTAATATCACCTATCTCCACTTTCACACTTATTCTCTTCTCAAAATGTCCTGATTCAAAATGGGTGTTTGAATAATTTTCGATATGTGCTTTGGCAAACATTATTGAATAATCTGAAAAAAATATTATTTCCCCTGATTCATCAACTATTCCAATCTCAAAACCCTCAGGAAGAGAATTTGAAAAAAGCTGAACAAGCTTTGTAATAGAAATATAATAAACTATGTTGTACTCACCAACATAAAACGGCCTTGCATACGTAATCTTACCATCCTCATAAGTCAAAACATTTGATAAGTCTTCGGATAAATCTTCTTCCTGCTCATTTACAATATCGTATTTTGAAAGACCAAGCAAAAGCCTGCTACCCTTAAAGAGGTATAGCTTTTCAATCAAACTGCTATCACAGTAAGCCATCTTGAGATTTTTAAATGAATTATCGCCAGCATAATCATCCATCAAAACGGAATGCCTTATTCTGTCCCTGATGCTCTTGTCAAAAATATTTATAGAGTTTCCCAAAATATCGAGCCTTTCGTATGATGTTTTTTCAAGCTCTTTTTCATAGTTGTTTTTAAATAAAACCAGCAAAACAACAAAGCCTATAAAACATAAAAGTACAACTGCAGCAAGATATCTGAAAAAAAGCTCTTTAAATATCCTGTTCACTCAAAACACCTTCTGGCATAATGCAAAAAATGTAAATCATACCTATTTTTAATATATTTCAGTGCCGTTTTATTGATATAAACCCCCACATCATCTGGCAACTGTATCGGTATCAAAGAGGCATCTGCCCCCTTAAAAATCATATCCAATATGTATGAGCTTTGTTTGCCTACGTCATAAAAATTAGGAGCATAGGCAAAAGTAGCACCTCTTTCAACCAGACTTGAGTCCATAGCCACAAGAGGGATACCATACATATAAGACATATCCCTTATTTTATTAAAATTTATTACAAGCTCTGCATCCGGCCCAAGTATTATGATACTATTTGAATTATCCTGCATCGACAGTTTTTTTAAAAAATTTTCATACTCGCTGTCGCCAAAGTTGATTCTTTCTATCTTGATATTCAGTAGCCTTTCAGTTTCGTCTACCTTATCCGATACTATTTTGAGCTTTCTGGATAAATCCCCTTTCAGGTAATACACCTTCTTTGTATCATAAAAAAACTCCAACGCCATCTGAATCCTCTTTGGTATCATTCTAAAGGCTGCATGACTGACACCTGTCATATTTTTACCAGGTGTTTCAAGAGAGTTGGCAAGGTTTGACAAAACTGGGTCAGCTACTTCATTAAAAATGACTTTAAAATTATACTTCTTATTTAACTGCATCACTTTAATAGCTACCGGGGTAGTAGTTACAAACAAGACTTTTATACCTTTAGAATAAAACTCCTCCAACAATGATTCTATCCTTGATAAATCGCCATTTATAACCCTTATATCAAAATATACACTTTTTTCATTAAGATATTTTAATTCTTTAAGGCCTGCTTTTAGACCTTCTAAACCTGGCAAAAACTCATCAGAATATACTATTGCACCAACTTTGAGCGGAACTTTAAGATTTGCCGAAAGACCGAATGCAAACAGCAAAGAATGCGTAAATACCAAAAAAATTGTTATAATTATTATATGACTTCTTATCATAGAAAATTATACATTTTATATAGTTAATTTTCAATAAATCTTTGTATCTTACAATTTTAATATTGACCCTTTTTTAAAAGATAACTATTTTTAAAACACAAAATCAAAAAAAGGTGAAAATATGCCACAGCTTACCGATAACATTTTTGAAGAACTTTCAGAAATACTTGAAGGGGACATTTACACAGATAAACTAAGACGTAACATGCTTGCCACTGATGGGAGTATTTTCAGAGTGGAACCTGCATGTGTAGCTTATCCAAAATGCACTGAAGACGTCGTAAAAGTAGTTGACTTCGCCAGAAAGTATGGTCTTTCTGTTCACAGCAGAGGCTCAGGCAGTGGTCTTTGCGGCTCAGCAATTGGCAAAGGTATAGTTCTCGATTTTTCAAAATATATGAACAAACTCATTAAAATTGATTATGAAGAAAAATATTTCGAATGTGAACCTGGTTACAGATTTGGGGAGCTGGAAGAATTACTTAAAGGCACCGGACTCTTTTTCCCACCCGACCCTTCAAGCGGGGAATATGCATCTTTTGGGGGGATGTATGGCACTAACGCAAGTGGAGCTCATTCTGTAAAATATGGCAACGTTTCGGACTATATTCTTGATGCCGAATTTATCCTTAGCAACGGCAAAAAATACACACTTTCAGAAATCTATAACACACCTTATGAAAAGCTTAATGAACCATTCAAAAACATTTATGAGATTTACTCAAATTTTCAAGATATAATTGAAAAATCCTACCCACATGTTCGATATAATGTAGCAGGCTACAATCTCAAAGGTCTGGTAATGGATGAAAAGCTGTTTTTAGGGAAACTTTTAGGCGGCTCTGAAGGCACACTTGCGATTGTAACAAAACTCAAATTAAGACTGAAAGAAAAACCTAAATACGACTCCCTTGTGGTGGCTTTTTTTGATGATATAGTTTCTTCTGCAAAAGCTGTGCAGCAGATACTGCCTATCGGCCCTTCCGGAATAGAAATAATGGACAAGTCCCTTTTGATGCTTGCAAAAGATAACGATGAAAAATTAAGAGACAAAATTCCTGAAGGGATTGATAATGTGCTTCTTATTGAATTTGACTCTTTTGACCTTGAAGAAACAAAGGCACTTGCCCAAAAAGCACAGGAAATACTTTTCGAAAATAGGCTCACAGAAAATGCGTTTCCTGCTGTCAGTGAAGAAGAAAAGGAGAAGTTTTGGGCTATAAGAAAGGCAGCTGTGCCTATTTTATACAAACTAAAAGGTCGCAAAAAAATACTTGCTCTCATAGAAGATGCTGCTGTGCCTACGGACAAGCTTGTCGAATATTTTGATGGAGTGTATAAAATCCTTGAAAACAACTCTCTTAACTTTGTAGTGTATGGCCACATTGCCAAAGGTTTAATGCATACAAGACCTTTGATGGACTTAAAAGATCCTCACGATGTGGATTTACTCAAAAAAGTGGCCGATGAATTTTTTGAACTGATATCGTCTCTTGGAGGCACAATTTCAGGAGAACACGGGGATGGCAGAATAAGAAGCTGTTATATTCAAAAACAGTATAAAGATATCTACCCGTTATTTAAGGAAATCAAGCATTTGCTTGATGAGTACAACATATTTAATCCCGAAATCAAAACTTATCACGACCCAAATCAAGTAAAAAAATTCCTTAGATATGGAAAGGATTACAGAAGCAGTGAGATATTTGAAAAATTATTAAATTGGCCAGAAAACTTTATTGACGAAGTCGAAAAATGTCACGGCTGTTCAAAATGTACCACAGTAACCACGGCCACAAGAATGTGCCCAATATACAAATTTACAAGGGATGAAGCCGCTGCACCGAAGGCAAAGGCAAATATATTACGGGCCTTAGTTAGCGGAAGTATCAATGACAAAAGTTTATATGAAAAATCGTTTCAGTATGTTATTGACAGATGTGTTAACTGTGGCAGTTGTTTCAGCGAGTGCCCTTCAAATGTAAATATTCCCAAAATGGCAATTGAAGCAAGAAGCAAATATGTGGAAAAATTTGGCTCATCCATTGAAAATAGGCTGATTGTAAATGCGGAGCTTGCCGCAAGGGTGACAAGAAAATTTTCAAAACTTCTCGGCAAACCGATGAAATTTAAGTTTGTAAGAAAATTAGGAGAAATATTTACAGGGGTGACTGCAGAAAGGGAATTTATCGCCTTTGAGTCAAAATCATTGTTTGAAAGATTTGAAAAAGAGACAGGTTTTGGTGAAAAGAGTGTAATGTTTTTCACTGGGTGCTATGCCGGGTATATTAAACCCCAAATTGGTGAAGCTGCAATAAAAGTTTTAAATGCAATAGGTTATAAAGTTATTCTTCCTGAGCAGCACTGCTGCGGATTGCCAATGCTCTCCAAAGGGATGGCAAAACAGGCAAAAGAAAAAATAGAGCAAAACCTTGATAACTGGAAAAACATTATAGAAAAAGTTGATTATATTGTAGTTACCTGCTCGTCTTGTGGTCTGTCATTGAAACAGGAATGGAAATATTTAAATGATGATAATATAGTCAAAAAAATAGCGGAAAAAACAATCCATATAAGTAGTCTTGTAAACAAAAACTTTGATAAGCTAAATCTGATAAAAAGGGATATTTCCGTTTCATACCATATGCCATGTCACCTGAAAGTTCAAAATGACGCCACTTCCTCCATAAAAATGTTGAAAAATATCAATAGTGAAGCTGTTGAGGATTTAAAAAGCCATTGTTGTGGGATGGCAGGAAGCTGGGGAATTTCAGCCAAAAATTATGATTTGAGTGTAGAAATAGGCTCCGAAATGATAAACAAACTTAATGCAAGCAAAAATAAAATAGGCGTCACAGACTGCCCAACCTGCAGGATGCAGATGGAGCATTTGAGCAGCAAGACGATAAAACACCCTATTGAGGTTTTGGCAGAATGCTTAAAAGATTAATCTTGCTTTTACTCTTTATTTCAAACCTTGCATTTGCCGCCGATGAAGATTATCTCGTGGGCTTAAGCGCATTTGAGGATGGGCTTTACGATGTTGCATCCGAAAGTCTGGAAGATTTTATAGCTTCAGCTAATGATGCAGAAAAGGTCATTTACGCAAAATTTATACTTTACAGGTCTTACCTGCTTGAAAACAAATTTGAAAAAGCCCTTGATACCCTATCTCAAATTGAAAATATAAACGACAAAAGATTGGACAAGACACTTATAAAAAAAGATAAAATATTCATACTTACCAAAACGGACTGCGAAAAAGCCGCTATTGAAGCAAATGGCAAAGAGCTTATACAAATTGTAATTAATTCAAAGTGCAACTTCTCTGACGATTTTGCCAAAAAAGCTCTGGATTACAAACTTGAAAATAGTGAATTGTTGAATATTTTTTACAAAAAAGTTGATAACTACAACATAGCTGAGAAAATTTTTCCAAAAATAAATCTGGTTGACATCAGTAACGCTGATAAAGAGTATCTTGCAAAATATTTCTATAAGAATAAAAATTATGATTATTTCTGGGATGTTTACAAAGTTTATAAAAATGATGAGCTTGTAAATCTTGCCTTGAGCAGGCTTTACGAAATTGAAAATTATGATGGATTTATAAAAAGCTTTGAGTTTAACAAAAAGTACAAGCTGTCAAAATCAAATTATTGCAAGCTGATAAAATCATATGAAAAGCTTGGAATAAAGTATGACTGCGCACTTATCAGCAAGTGTGTTGACAAAAAAGAGGACGAAGTGAGATTGACATCTGCTTGTATAATTAAAAATTACGACCCAAAAACATATTCTGACTTTATATACTCCTTAAAAAGCAGTGAGCTTAAACTTTTATGTGAAGATATTAAAAATGCGATATCCAATGATTTTTACAATAAAGAGATACTAACCAAATTCAAATCATGCCCTGATTTAAGGGCAGCTGCAAAGACGATGTTTAAAAAAGGCAAATACAATGAAGTTATCGACCTTTTAACCCCCGGCAATGTAGATGAAGATTTTATATTGATTAGTGCATCTTATGAAAAGCTGGGCAACAGTGAAAAAGCAAAAGAATACCTTGATAAAATAAAAGATAAGTCCAAATTTAGTAATTGATTATGAAAAAGATATTAGGATTATTTATCATTATTTCTGTTTTTACCGGTTTGTTTTTCTACTTCAAATATGACAAAAGCTATCAGTTATATAATGAGGCAAAACTGTTGTATGAAGAAGGAAAAATAAACCAGGCTTATGATAAAATAAAAGAGGCTCTCAAAGAAAACCATTTCAATAAAAAAGCATTGATACTAAAAGCAAAACTCTACACTATACTTTCCAATAGAGAAAAACTTGAAACAGCCAGCAAACTTTACAAAGAGAGTAAAAAGGCCTTTTTTGAGGAGGATTTTGAAAAAGCAAAACTTCTCATTTCAAACGCCTACGAAATTGTAACTTCAATTCCTGAAAGTGCAGAAAACAAAAAAGATGCTCTTTCTCTACAAAAGCAGATTGAAAAAGATATAGGTAAAATTCAGAGTGTCGAGCCAAATGTTTATTATCAAAAAGCATTAAATTTAACAGAAAAAAAAGACTATATAGGAGCTTTTGAGCTTTTAAACAAATTAAATACCAGCGACAAAAAGCTTTTAAATTTAAAGAGTGAGCTTGCTTTTAAAATAGGGACTGAGCGATACACTTCAATATTGCAAAAAAAGAATCCGGGTGAAACGGAAATACTTGATGCCATTTACTGGCTCAACAACGTGGACAAAGACAACCCAAATTACACATTAAGCCAAAAATATATACAAATATTAAACAATTATTTAGGGAGATGACATGGGAAAGGTATACATAAGAACTTTCGGCTGTCAAATGAATACATATGACTCTGAAAGGATTGCTTCCATATTCAATGAAATGGGGTTTAGCTATACTGAAAACCCCGAAGAAGCTGATTTTGCAGTCATAAACACATGTAGCGTAAGGGAGAAGCCCCAACAAAAGGTAAAAAGCGAAATTGGACGTTTAAAAAGGGTAAACGGTATCAAAATAGGTGTCTGCGGATGCGTAGCGCAACAGGAAGGGGAAAAATTTCTCGATAATTTCAAAGATGTAAGCTTTGTATTCGGCACTGATGCCATTGGTAGACTATACGAAATAATTGACCTTGTTCAAAAAGGGCAAAGGGTGTGCGATACATCAACCAACGAAGGGGAAATTTCAATCCCCTCTTTTTCCCGTGAGACATCTGTCAGCGCATTTGTAACCATTATGAAAGGGTGTGATAACTTTTGCAGCTACTGTATTGTGCCTTATGTCAGAGGGAGAGAAAAGAGCAGAAAGGCAGAAGAAATTATCAGGGAAATAAATTATCTGGTGGAAAATGGCGTCAGGGAGATAACACTTCTTGGGCAAAATGTTAATTCCTATGGAAAAAACCTTGACGAAAATATAAATTTTCCCAAACTTTTATATATGGTTAATGACATTAAGGAAGTTAAAAGAATAAGATTTGTGACTTCTCATCCCAAGGACTTTTCCGACGAGCTGATTGAAGCAATGATTGAAAATGAAAAAGTAATGCCTTATCTCCATCTCCCACTTCAGGCTGGCTCTGATAATATTCTTAAAAAGATGAACAGAAAATACTCTTATGGTGAATATTTAGAAAAGGTTGCAAAAGCAAAAGAGCGCATACCAGGCCTTGCACTTTCTTCCGATTTTATAGTAGGCTTTCCTGGCGAAACTGACGCAGATTTTGAAGACACTCTTAGAGCGATAGAAGAAATCGAGTATGAAACAATTTTTGCTTTTAAATATTCACCGCGACCTAAAACCAAGGCTTTTAATTTGGAGGATAACATTCCTGATGATATAAAATCTTCAAGACTTGATGCCCTTTTAAAAAAGCAGGAAAAAATAACAAGAAAGCTTATGAAAAAATATTTGGGGCAGATTTGTGAAGTACTTGTAGAAGGGATGAGTAAGAAGGATGACTCCATATATTCAGGCAGAAACCCACAAAATAGAATTGTTAACTTTAAAAGTAATAAAAATATTAAAACTGGTGATTTGGTCAGTGTGAAAATTATGGAAGCAAAGAAAAATTCATTATTTGGGCTATCTGTTTAAACTTTGAGGAGGTTTTTTGATGTATGAGGTAAAAGTCAAGTGTATTATACGTGAGCCACTAACAAAAAGGTATGTATTGATACTTGAATCCATTGACGGAACATATTACATACCTATAACAATCGGAATGTTTGAAGCAGAGGCAATATATACTGAAATTAGTGATATCAAGTCACCAAGGCCTCTTACTTACGACTTTTTTTCACTAATTTTAGAAAATATTGGCGATGTTACTGTTGACAGAATTATCATTTATGATAAATCCGACGACGTATTTAAAGCAAAAATTGTTCTGAATAAAAACGGAATAAAAAAGGAAATTGACTGCAGGCCGTCTGACGCCATCGCACTTGGCCTCAGATTAAAATCATCCATATTTGTAGAGGATGTTATATTAAAAGATAAAAAGTGTATAAAAAAAGATTGCATAAAAAAATCTGACAAAATGATACTTGAACATATAATAACCGATCAGGCTACAACATACTGGAATGTGTAAATGAAAATCAACTTATTGCAGATAAAAGTAGAAGAACTACCTGAATTAAATATTGAAAAGGTACACAATCTCACCAAGGATTATAAAAATGAGATTTTTATCCTGCCTGAGCTTTTTACAACAGGCTTTAATTATGACCACGTTAAAAAACACGTAAACAATCATCCGGAAATATTAAATAATCTTCCTGAAGAAAATGTCTATATCGGCTCCGTCACCAGGAGTGTCAACGGAAAAATATATAATTCGTTTTTTATAAAAGATGGAAGCAAAATTGATTTTATTTATAACAAAATTCATCTCTTCCCTTTGATGGATGAAGATTTGCATTTTTCAGGAGG
This sequence comes from Deferrivibrio sp., assembly GCF_055117995.1. Lineage (NCBI taxonomy): Bacteria > Pseudomonadati > Deferribacterota > Deferribacteres > Deferribacterales > Deferrivibrionaceae > Deferrivibrio > Deferrivibrio sp. The sequence goes on from NZ_JBSQOT010000031.1 coordinate 11,899, forward strand.
CACAGATATTACAGCTTTTGAGCTTCGAGATTATAAATGCGGCTGTGCAATATGCTTTGACTTAAGATTCCCGGAGCTTTTCAGAAAATATTTTCTTCAAAATGTAGATATAATAATTATTCCAATGCAGTGGCCTGATTCAAGAGTATCGCAGATGATACCTCTTGCAACGGCAAGGGCTATTGAAAATCAGTGCTATGTAGCCGTATGCAATGCAGCCGGAAAAATATGGAATACAGATTTTGGGGGGCATTCTATGATTATTTCCCCGCTGGGGGAAATACTTGCTGCAGGCAAAAGTGAAGTTGATAAAATATTCTCTGCAAATATTGAAAAAAATGTGATAAATAATTTTAGAGCTGCTATGCCGATTTCAAAATGTCTTAAGATGTTATGAGGAAATGGTGAATAAAAAATTTATTTATGCATCTGGCTTTGGAGACCTCGAATTTGATATAATCAAGCAAATGGCGCAAGATAAAGGCTATCCTACACCCATTCAAATATTTGAGGAGCATCTTGACAACATTGTGGAAAATTTAAAAACAATTAGTGTAAACAAAGGCACTACCGCCAGAGTAAGAATTATCCTATTTGAGAATATGGACAGTAAAACTGTTATATCTTTTATTAATGATTTTAAATCATTAAACCTACCCCCTGCAATTTTTGCAATGGTTACTGAGCATAGCAGGCAGTGGACATTCAGACAGCTTGCTTCACACCTGATAAAAGAACACAAGGAAATGGCTCAAAAAAAGAAAAATGCTTAATTTGTTCAGGAAAAAAAATCCATCGCCTAAAGAAATAAATATCGACAAACTCATTTACGAGATAGAGCTTGGCGAGATTCTATTGATTGATACCAGAAACAAATCATTATATGAAAAAAGCCATATCAAAACTGCCATAAACATACCCGACCTTGAATTTGAATCAAACACCGATAAACTGCCAATTGATAAACTTTACCCTATTGTTTTTTATTGTAAGAACCCTGAATGTACAATTTCTATAAATTCCGCCAAAAAGGCTATAAAGCTTGGCTATAAGAATGTTTATATTTTCAAAGAAGGGATAGACGGTTGGAATAAATATCACAACATTAAAAGTGAAATCCAGTCACAAAAAAATGCACTTGATGAAAAAATATTCAAGGAATTTTATAAACTGAATAAATCCAATATTTTGTTGGTAGATGTAAGCGACAAAGAGGACTACAATGAGGGGCATCTTAAAAATGCAGTATCTTTCCCATTTGGCAAATTGCCCGGAAACTACCTGAAACTTTCAAGGGAAAAAAACATCATTTTTTACTGCCGTACTTCAAACAAGGCACACGAAGCCTATCTTTTTCTAATTGAAAAAAAAGAGTTTGACAAAAATAAAATTTACTATCTAAATACACCTGTAAAATTTGAAAATGGTAAAGTAAAGTTCGGATAAAGTCAGCAGTAGATATAATCTTCACTTAACACGAAGATTTATTTAATCTATTAAAAGGAGTCTAATATGTCATGCGGATGTAACCATAACCACGATAAAAACGGATGCAACTGTGAAGAAGAAGCATCAGTATTTATCGACCCCAACAAAGTAGGGGAAATATCTTTGAGCGAAGACGGAGTAGTCACTTTAACAATGCTCGATGACAATGGAAATGTTGAACAAGAGTTAGCAATGGAGTTCGACAGCTATGAAGAGGCCGAAAAGTGGCTTCAAGAAACTTTTGGCGACCTTCTACAGGAAATCGAAGAAGAATAATTTTAAGACAGAGGGGGATGCCCCCTCTTTTACTTCACCAAAGAAGATATCATTTTAAATTCATCAGTTTTAGCCCTTCTTAGAAGCATAAATAGTACAATTTCTGTAGATGTCAAAATTGCTCCTGCCTCAGACATATATTGAAGCCCCGTCTTCCAGTTTTGCTTACTTCTTGACTGAACAGCATCTTTAACCACAAATACATCGTAGTTTTCCAGCAAGTCCATCACAGTTTGAAGTACGCAAACATGTGTCTCCATACCAAAAACCACAACATTTCGAATATTTTTAAATTTCTCAAGCTGTTCCATAAATTTTTCTTCCCCGCAGCAGGAAAATGTGATTTTTTCTACATGCACAGCATTATTCAAATATGGCTTTAATTCATCTACAGTCTCTCCCAGACCTTTTACATACTGCTCGGTATAAATCACAGGTATTTTCAAAATCTCAGCTGCTTTCAGAAGTATCTGCATATTTTTTATCTTTTCCGCATATACCTTCTCATCCATAGCCTTAACAAGCCTTTTTTGAACATCAATAAGCAAAAAAGCTGTGTCATCTACATTTGGTACAAACATAACATCCTCCTCATATTTATTCTTATTATTTTACCACAATTTTCATATTTTTAAAACCTATACTATTTTAAACCCTGATTATAATTATTATAATTTATACAACTTGTTTATAATAATGGAATAATAATTTATCTAACATTTTCCAAAATATTTAACACACCTCATGCTCTTTTACAACTAATACAATACTTTTACAAATTATATAATTTAACATATTAATAAAACATCTTTATAGCTTTTTATCAAAACAAATTCTCCAAACATACTAAATATGAATTTTTTTAACAATATACCCTCAAACATTATTTTTAACCTTAATTATTAAATTTAAGATATCAATTAAATTTACCATAGAAACAATTTTTATTTTTTATTTATTTTTTAATATATTAAAAAGTACAATAAGTTTATCATTAACATATAGTTTAAAATCAAAATTAATTTTTAGTTAATAAGTATCAGAAAACTATAAGATATAAACATTTGATAATCATTATTTTAAAAAAGCACTTGACTAAATCTAAATAATATGTGATTTTACTATCACTAAAAAATAATAATGTTTTAATTTGGTCGGTGTTTTTCTTTCATAATAAGTAAATCAAAAAGAGGTGTCGTATGAGTAATAATTTTCAAAAAGTCTTAAATTCAGACAAATTTAAAAATCTCATTAAAAAGAGATGGAGATTTAGTTTTTTTATGCTTGCAGTGTTGTTTGTGGTCTATTACGGCTATATCTTTCTTATTGCTCTAAATAAGGATCTTGTCACAATGAAGGTTGGTGTATACACCAACGTAGGAATATTGATGGGCGTAGGAGTCATTTTCGCAGCCTGGATATTGACATATATATATGTAATCTGGGCAAACAATGTATATGACAAAGAAGTCGAAGATATTAAAAAAGAACTGCAGTAGGGGGGAGAATAATGGAGTATAAATTTGGTCAACCTAATCTTGTAGCGATAGCATCTTTTATCGCAGTTGTTGTATTAACATTATTAGTAACTTTTTTTGTAGCAAGAAAACAAAAGCAATCGGCCAGTAACTACTATACCGCCGGGGGCGGAATTACAGGTTTTCAAAACGGATTGGCACTTGCAGGTGATTACATGTCTGCTGCATCTTTTCTTGGAATATCAGGTCTCGTAGCGCTAAAAGGATACGACGGGATGATTTATGCTGTAGGCTGGCTTGTGGGATGGCCTGCCCTTATGTTTTTAATAGCTGAGCCTTTGAGAAACCTTGGTAAATACAGTTTTGCAGATGTTGTTGCCTACAGATTGAGTCAGGGACCTATCAGGACAGCTTCTGCAATAGGCGGTCTTCTTGTGCTTTTGTGCTACACAATTGCACAAATGGTTGGCTCAGGCAAACTTATAGAGCTGATGTTTGGAATACCATATATCTGGGCTGAAATTATTGTCGGTGCAGTAATGTTGCTTTATGTCCTTTATGGCGGTATGCTTGCAACAACATGGGTACAAATTATTAAAGCGGTTCTCCTGCTGTTTGGTGTCACAGTTCTCACAGTACTTGTTCTTGCCAAATTTGGATTTAATCCTGGCAACCTTTATGGTGCAGTTCAGGAAACTTATGGGGTAGAGATGCTTAACCCTGGCGGGCTTGTAAAAGGTCCGGTAGAAGCACTTTCACTGGGACTTGCTCTAATGCTTGGACTTCTTGGTCTTCCACATATATTGATGAGATTTTTTACTGTTCCAAACGCAAAAGAGGCAAGAAAATCTGTTGTGTATGCCACTACTTTTATTGGATATTTTTATCTTATAATTCCAATTGTTGGCTTTGGAGCTGCAGTACTTGTAGGCAAAAAAGCTATTATGGCAATAGGAAGCGGTGGTAACATGGCTGCGCCCATGCTTTCACAGCTACTTGGTGGCACCCCTTTCTTAGGATTTATAGCTGCGGTTGCATTTGCTACAATTTTAGCGGTTGTTGCTGGTCTTACTCTTGCTGCATCTGCCGCACTCGGTAATGACTTGTATGTCAGCACTTTCAAAAAAGGCAATGTTACTGAATCAGAAAAGCTTAAGGCTGCAAAAGTATCCACACTCGTTTACGGTGTAGTTTCTGTTGCCCTTGGTATAGCTTTTCAAAAGCAAAATGTAGCATTCCTTGTTGCTCTTGCATTTTCAATTGCTGCCAGTGCCAACTTCCCATCACTTTTCCTTTCAATTATATGGAAAAAATTAAGCACTACCGGAGCTGTACTTTCAATATTGTTTGGTGGTATTTCTGCTGCGGTATTGATTGTATTAAGTCCAACTGTCTGGGTAGATATATTGAAACATTCTGAGGCAATCTTTCCTTATAAATTTCCAACAATAATTTCTTTGCCGCTCGCTTTTGTAGGTGCATGGATAGGCTCTGTGCTTGCACCGGATAAGGCCGCTCAAGAAAAATTTGAGCAGGAAAAAATCAGAACATACCTTGGTGTTGGTATTTCTGAAGCAAGTGACCATTAGAAGAGGCCGCCTTATGGCGGCTTTTTTTATAATAAATTTGAAAGTGTCAAATCCATACCAAGCATTTTCATCTTTTCTATATTTTTCAAAAATATTATGGCAGTATTTACCGCATCAAAAAAAGCCCTGTGTCTTGAAGAATTCTCAATATTTACATCTATCTTAAAATACTTGATTAGCGCATCAAGATTGTATCTGCCTATATTTGGAAAAAATTTTTTGGAAAGACTTACCGTATCTATAACATGTACTAATTTACAATCAATGCAGTGTTTTTTCATGTAAAAATTTATAAATGAAAAATCAAATTTAGCATTATGGGCAATAAATACTGTATTTTCCACAAATTCAGCAAATTTTGGCATCACCTCATAAACTTTTGGCGATGACTCAACCATTTTCTCATCAATACCATTTATTTTTATAGTCTCCTGAGGTATCGGTTTTTCAGGCTTTATAAGTGTACTAAACTTTAGACTTAAATCAAGCTGTAAGTTATTTATTTTTACAGCTGCAATTTCAAGTAGCTCAGCACCTTTATATGGACTAAGCCCCGTAGTCTCGGTATCCACAACGGTAAATATATAATTGTCCAATGGCTTATTAAGACCTAATATACTCATAAAATTTTATAAAATCCTCAACAGACAACTCTTCCCCCCTGACATTGTCGCTGCCAAAAAAACTATTAATTTTTTTCTCAATACCGTCGATTGATTTGAGGTTGTTTTTGATTGTCTTCCTTTTGGATACAAAACATCTCTTAACAAAATCAAGAAAGTCTTTTTCAACCTTTTCATCTTCAAAATATCTATTTTTGGGGACAAATTTTAATACGGTTGACTCAACTTTTGTTGATGGCCAAAAATTTTTACCAGAAAGGTTTTTTACCTTTGAAATATTAAAAAAATACTGACAAAAAATAGAAAGTGAAGAGTACGTTTTTGCCTTCGGTCTTGATATTATTCTGTCAGCCACCTCTTTTTGGAACATAAACACCATAATTTCAATATTGTTGTGGAATTTGACGGTGTGCTCCACTATTTTAGTGGAAACATTGTAAGGAAGATTGCCCACAAATTTAATCAGGCAGTTTTTTCCAAAATCACCATAATCTGTAAGAAGAAAATCTTTATTAATTATCTGAAAATTTGGGTAAATATGCAGATACCTTTTTAAAAAATGGGCAAGCTCTTTGTCAATTTCCACACTTATTAAATTTGCGTTTCTTTCAAGTATTTCATAAGTAAGAACACCGCAGCCAGGCCCAATCTCGACGACAAAATCACCTTCTTTAATGTCCGCCTCATCACAGATTAGCTTCAATATATGCTTATTGGTTAAAAAATGTTGTCCAAAAGATTTTTTGGTATGCCCAAACTCGCCTTTAAATATCTGAATTAGATTTAACATTATCCACCATTAGATTGGCAACCTCTATCGCCCTTTTAAGGCTTGACTCATTTGCGACCCCTTTGCCTGCAATATCATATGCAGTCCCGTGGTCTACACTTGTCCTTATAAACGGCAAATTGAGCGTAACATTTACTGCACTGCCAAAGCTCTCCATTTTTACAGGAATAAGCCCCTGGTCATGGTACATCACAACCGCAATATCAAATTCCCCTTTAAGCATTCTCGCAAAAAGTGTATCGGAAGGGATAGGGCCAGACACTTTAATCCCTTTTTGCAGACATTCATCAACCGCAGGTATAATAATATTACTCTCTTCGTCAGAAATTGCCCCATTATCTCCGGCATGAGGATTTAAACCCGCCACTGCAATGTTGGGATTTGCACTGCCAAAAAATTTCCCCGCATAAAAACTGTTTTGAATTGCAGAGATTATCTTTTCCTTCGTGATACTTTCTGCTACTTTTGACAAAGGGATATGGGTAGTCACGAGGACAACCTTAATCCTGTTTCCAACCAGCATCATGGAAAAATTGTCCCTTTTACTTAAAAACCCAAGATATTCGGTGTGACCAGGATATTTCAGCCCGGCAAGTTTTATTGCTTTTTTATTTATGGGGCAGGTAACCATAGCATCAGCTTGACCTTCTTTTATCAAATTGAAGGCTTTTGCAATATATTTTATCGAAAATCTGCCGTTATCAGCGTTTAAATTTCCGGGAGAATATAGAGGTCTTTTTCCTTCACTTATATCTATAAAATTTACCGGAGGTTTATCTTTAATGCCAAACACACTTTCAAATACGCTATCTATAATGTGACGACTTCCAACTATCGTTAAATCGTACCTTTCACAAAAATTATTATCCAGTAGAAGTTTGCAAATGATTTCAGGACCAACTCCAGATGGGTCGCCCATAGTAACTACTATTCTGTTTTTATTCATGAACCAGTCTACTCAAGTTGTGTATATTTTATAAAAACCCGGCGATATCAATATGCAGCCACTTTTACAAGTCTCACTTCATCGCCATTTGAAATTTCAAGTTTGCTGCTTAATATATTTGCAGTAGAATAGCTGTCAGAAGAATAAATGACCATAGCTTCACCGACTTTTATCTCTCTGTAATACCCGCCGTCATTCCCTGCCCTGATAACTTCGACAATATCCCCGGCCTTTATTCCATCTTTCAAACCTTTATCAAACACGAGTCTGTAACCATTTCCGGAGATTGACATCGATTGGGAAAGATATACCACCTTCCCTGTTCTGTTTGTCCTAACATCAACGTAATTATCAGAGATTTTTAGTTCATCTTCATTCTTTTTCGCTCTTGCAAAGAGCCCTTTGCTCAGTGATTCATAAGACTTTTTCACTCTTACAAGTGCATTATCTTTTTCTATGCTTTCAACTGCACCATAACCGGCAATCTTTAACAGTTGCCCATCTTTGAGCTCTTTTATATATCTTAAAAAAGTAACTTCCTGCCCTACACTGAACTTTTCACTTTTGATACTGATTCTTAAAACATCACCGTCAGATACAAAATATTTCCCCTCCTGTGTGGCAATCACTTTTTCAGCAGGAAGACTTTTTTCAACTATTTCATAATCGCTAAGCTTTATTGTTTTATATGAAACAGATGGCTGTACAGTGCTTTCTTTCACGTTTTCATCCATTGATGCCTGCTGAACAGAAGCTTCTTTATTACCTATTTTAAAGGAAGCCTCATCATCAAGTTTCAGTATTTCACCGTCATTAACAATAAGAGGTATTGTAACTTTATCTTTTGGAAAAATCAGGTCAGGATCGTTTATATAAGTATTATACTTCCAGATAATTGGCCACTTGAAGTTGTCTTTGTAATATTTACCGGAAATGTCCCATAAGGTGTCGCCTTTCTTTATTACATGAACATCTTCACCAAAAGCCGACATTGCAAAAAATGTAGCCAAAGTGACAAAAATAATTTTTTTCATATTTTACTCCAACTCTTTTAGTCTGCTTTTTGCAGTATTTATAACCTCACTATCAGGATAAAGCTCTATTAGCTTATTTAATGTCTCCTTTGCACCAGCTATATCGCCCATCTCCTTTTTTGCAAGGGCAATTTTCAAATATGCATCAGGCACTTTGTTGCCGTCTGGGTATTTTTGTATAAGAGTCGTAAGGGTATCAACTGCTTTTTGATACTCATTATTGGAATAATATATTTCACCAATCCAGTACATCGCATTATCAGAAAGGTCATCATAGGGGTAAAGCGCCAAAAACTCCTCAAACTTTGATTTGCTCTCAAAAAGTTTACCCGACTTATAAAGTTCATAAGCATATGAATATAGACTTGACTTATCGGAGAAATTATCCTCAATAACTATCACCTGATTGCCAGAAGCTGTATCATTCTTAGGCTGCGTTTTCTCAATGTTTAATGATGATTTTTCAAGTACACTCTTTTTTGGCTCTGTTTCCAGCATATTTTTCATTATAGTCACCTCATTGGTAACATAAGACATATCATTTCTTACCTGAGCAATCGCCCTCGAATTGGTATTAATTTTTTCCTCATTAACACTAATTTTTCTATCCAGTTCGTCTACATTGACTTTCATATCAGCTATCGATTTTTGCAAATTAATAATCTCTTCATTGAGACTACTTATACTTTGTTTTATAGCCTGGTTATCCTGTGCACAGGCCACAAAAATAAATGGCAAAATTCCAATAACAAAAGCTTTTTTCATAACCACTCCTATAAAACATACTTGTCTATCGTATCTATAACTATCCCCAAATCGGGTTTTCCGATAAATTCATTAGCCCCTATTCCAAGAACTTTCAATTCGTTTTCGTCGCTTGCAAGAGATGAAAAGACAATTACAGGCAAATGTTTGGTCTTTTCATTTTCCCTAACTCTTTTAATAAGAAAAGTCCCATCAGCAACAGGCATTTCAAGGTCTGTTACTATTATATCCGGAATTTTTTTTGTCAAGGCATCAAGCAAAAGCTTGCCATTTTCAAACACACTTACCTTATAACCTGCACTCTCAATTGTATTCTTCAAAAGTTTTCTAATCACATCGGAGTCTTCTGCCAGAAATACTGTTTTTCCTCTTCTCATGGGCTGTTTTGAATAATCTATTTCAACATTATTCATAGTGGTCGCAGGATTTATCTCTGCAACGATTTTTTCAAAATCCAACAATTGAACAAGTCTGTTATTTATATTAACAACGCCCAAAACAGATTCACTCATATTTATATCACTTATCGAAGCATAATCATTTATATCAGCCCAGGTAATTCTATGTATTCTTGTAATATCATCCACCACAAAACCGTTATACTGGTGATTAAAATATGTTATTATCACCTTAGACTTTGCCGGGTCAAAATCGTACCTAATATTTAGCCAGTAAGAAAGATTTATTATGGGGATAAGTTTGTTTCTGACATTTGCAGTGCCAACAACTGCAGGATGCGAGTCGGGGACTTTTACAACTTCGGGAAAAAGTATAATCTCCCTTACTTTAGCCACATTGATGCCGAAATAATGCTCCTGATTACCACGAATAATAAACTCAACTATTTCAAATTCGTTTGTGCCAACTTCAAGAAGTATTTCATGATCAATTCCCATACCCATCTCCTGTTATACAAAAATATCACACAAATAAATGGCATTCAAGGGAAATATACAAAAATCAGGAAATTTTATAAAGAAATAAAAAAAGGGCAATTATTTGCCCTTTTCATAGAGATTTATTCGGCACAACCAGTAAGCTCGTACGGTACCATTTTAAATGTACCCATAGAATTTGTTACAGGAAGCCCGGCTTCTATCCATCCTTTTATTCCACCTTTCAAATTAACTACCTTTTCATAGCCAAGTCTTTTCAAGGTTTCTGCAGCAAGCACACCCCTTCCACCTACTTTACAATATGTAACGATTAACTTATCGGTTGGGATATTCATTTTTGGAATCAAAAACTCTAACAAGCCGCGATCAACGTGATAGTAGTCTTTTGCTTCAATCTTTGCTGCATCAACTTCACCTTTTGTTCTTACATCAATCAAAACAAAGTCAGCTTTACCCTTAATCATCTCATAAAGCTCCTGTGGTGTAATCTCATTAACCACCTGTTTTGCCGCGCTGACAAGGGCTTTACTGTTTGCAGCAACAGGATTTTCTGCAGCAGATACGCTAAAACTAAAAGCAATCACACAGACTAAACATAATAAAAATCTTTTCATATCACACCTCCTTATAACATGTAATAAATTTATCATATAATTACCTAATCGTCAAATAAATTTAATAAATTTTTATATATTTTAACCCTATGTTCAAATCGATTAAACACTTTTATAATTACTTAAGTAAGATAAGAAATTTAAATGGTCTCTGCATTTAACTACAGAGACCATAATTTAATCACATCATTTCAGCTTTTTTGCAAGCAAAGCCACGTGTTTGCCTTGAAACTTCGCAATTTCAATTTCATTTTCACTTGGCATACGGCTTCCGTCATGGTCAGTAATAGTGGAAGCACCATACGGTGTACCGCCCGTAATTTCACTCATACTTAATAGCCTGCTTTCAGAGTATGGTACCCCGGTTATAATCATTCCGTGATGCAGCAAAACTGTATGAAAGCTCGTCAATGTAGTCTCTTGGCCGCCATGTTGTGAAGCGGTGGAAGTAAACACAGAACCAATTTTGCCTATCAATGCACCTTTTGCCCACAAACCACCTGTCTGATCAAGAAAATTTTTCATCTGAGCTGCCATATTTCCAAACCTTGTAGGTGTACCAAAAATTATTGCATCAGCCTCAGCAAGATCATCAACCTTTGCAACAGGTATATGAGAAAAACTTTTTTTCGCATCAAATGCCCCTGCGTTTTTAAGCTGCTCTTCTGTCATAAGCTCAGGCACCTGCATAAGTTTTACTTCGACATTCTCAACTGAAAGCGCCCCTTCTTTTACCGCTTCTGCAAGCCTATAAACATGTCCATACATACTGTAAAACAATACCAATACTTTTGTCATATGCTACCTCCTGTTTTGTAATTTATTTCGGCATATTTTTGCCAAGCTTCCTGCACAAATCTCCAAGAAGCAATATTTCCTCTTCACTCAGGCATGAAAATCTTTCAGCTACAATTTTTTTATGCTGAGGAAATATGATTTCTATTAAAGTTTTCCCCTTATCTGTAAGCACAATGTTTATATATCTTCTGTCCTTTTCATTTTTGACTCTTTTTATAAAACCCCTTTTTTCAAGATTATCTATTACGGTCACAATATTTGCTTCGCTCTTCAAAATTTTTTTTGCGATATCACTCTGAGACATTGAGCCTAAATGGTAAATAGCCTCAAGCACCCCAAACTGACTGACTGTTAATCCGTAATCTTTCAAGTGTTTATGAACATCTTCTGAAACGGAATCTGAAGCTCTTAAAAGTTTAACAAGAGTCTTTAAAGATATTTCTTCCAATTTAGACATTTCAATCTCCAATAGTTAGACATCTTACTATTAAACTATAAATAGGGTAAATTTTGTCAATTAAATATTTCAAAATTTCATAGAATATAGGGATAGCCCTTGCCAAATATCACAAAATTTTATTTGACTTTACGTTATCTTCATAATAAATAATAAAAAAATATTGGAGTCAAAATGTACGTTTCGCCTAAAATGATGAAATTTTTGCTGAACATTTACCCACCTTACTTGGGTGCCGGTATAAAAATTGAATACATAAAGGATAACTGGAAAGAGCTGAAAGTATCCATGGTCCTAAGATGGTACAACAGAAATGCTGTGGGGACACACTTTGGAGGAAGTCTCTACTCAATGACTGACCCTCACATCATGCTTCTTTTGATGAACATACTTGGAAAAGATTACATTATCTGGGACAAATCAGCTGAAATAGATTTTATAAAAGCCACAAAACAAAAGGTATTCTGCACCATATCAATAAGCGATGAGATAATAGAAGAAATCAAGCAACAAACTGAAAAAAATGCAAAATTTCT